>JBDHWX010000142.1:0-4830 GCA_039810365.1 Bdellovibrionales bacterium
AAAACTTCTGATAAAGTCGGATGTGCATGGAAAGTTCTCGCAATATCTTCGCTTGAAGCACTAAACTCCATGGCAATCACAGCTTCTGCAATCATATCTGAAGCTCTTGGTCCCAAAATGTGAACCCCCAAAACCTTATCCGTACTTTTTTCAGCTAAAACCTTACACAAACCTTCTGTGGATGCCATGGCCTTAGCACGTCCATTGGCCGTAAAAGGAAACGTACCCACTTTATAATCAATACCCTTTTCTTTTAATTGCTCCTCGGTATAACCAACACTTGCAAGCTCTGGCCAAGTATAAACGACACTTGGTACCGTTAAGTAATTCACATGACCTGCTTGGCCTGCCATAATTTCTGCAACGGCAACACCTTCTTCTTCAGCTTTATGAGCAAGCATGGGGCCGCGGACAAGATCTCCAATAGCATAAATATTGGGGTATTTTGTTTGAAAGTGGTCGTTGATAATAACAGATCCACGCTTATCTTTTTCAACACCAAGTTCTTCTAAGCCAAGTCCGTCGCTATAAGGCCTTCTTCCAATACAAGCCATAACAACATCACCAGAAACTTCTTCTGGCTTGTTGGATTCTTTTGTGTTTTCAAAAGAAACAACGACTTCATTTTTAGTAACTTTTGCTCCCGTTACCTTACAGGCCAAACGAAACTCAAGACCTTGCTTTTTAAGAATTTGCAGAAGCTTTGTCGACA
Organism: Bdellovibrionales bacterium; assembly: GCA_039810365.1. Lineage (GTDB taxonomy): Bacteria > Bdellovibrionota > Bdellovibrionia > Bdellovibrionales > JAEYZS01 > JAEYZS01. The sequence goes on from JBDHWX010000142.1 coordinate 713, forward strand.
TCTGAGTGTCACTGCCGGCAGCAATCTTGTCGGAATGTTCAATAATTGTAACCTTGGCCCCCAAGCGTTTCCATACCGAACCAAGCTCAAGACCAATCACACCACCGCCTACAACGATTAAATGTTTTGGAACTTTTTCTAAAGAAAGAGCTTCTGTTGAAGAAATAATATTTTTCCCATCAAACTTTAAAAATGGAAGCTCTGCGGGGATACTTCCTGTTGCCAACACTATATTTTTAGATGTGATTTTTCTTTTTTGCCCTTGATTATCTGCAATCTCAATTTCATTAGCTGAAAGAAGTTTACCTTTTCCATTGATTCTTTCAATTTTATTTTTTTTCATCAGATAGTCAATGCCACCTGTTAGATCACTTACAATTTTGCCTTTTCTTGCAATCAAAGTTTTAAGATCTAAAGATAATTTTTCTACAACAACACCGTGTTGGGCTAACTCTTCTTTTGCGGCCAAATAATGCTCTGAAGAATCTAGCAGTGCCTTTGATGGAATACAGCCAACATTTAAACATGTTCCACCTAAAGTTTTCTCTTTTTCAATGATAGCTGTTTTAAAGCCCAATTGTGCCGCACGAATGGCACACACATACCCACCGGGACCCGCTCCAATTATTGTAACATCAAATTCCATTAGATCTCCAAAAGAATACGATTAGGATCTTCGATACATTCTTTTAATTTTACTAAAAATGTCACCGACTCTGTTCCATCAATAATACGATGATCATACGAAAGCGCAAGATACATCATGGGACGAATCTCAACCTTGCCGTTAATGGCAATGGGACGCTCTTCTATGCGATGCATACCCAAAATTCCACTTTGTGGCGGATTTAAAATTGGCGTGGACATAAGAGAGCCATAAACCCCACCATTAGAAATGGTAAAAGTTCCACTCGATAAATCATCTACAGAAATTTTTCCATCTCTTGCCTTTTGAGCATAGTGTTTAATGGCAAGTTCTATTTCTGCTAGTGACATTTTATCTGCATCTCGAATCACTGGAACAATCAAGCCTCTTTCGGTTCCCACAGCAATGCCAATATTGTAGTAGCGGTTATAAACGATATCTGTTCCGTCAATATAAGCGTTCACTGCTGGAATATGCTTGAGGGCTTCTATAGCTGCTTTTACAAAAAAGCCCATAAAGCCTAGAGAAATACCGTATTTCTCTTTAAATTTGTCTTTGTATTTAGCCCTCAAGGATAAAACATTTGTCATATCCACATCATTAAAAGTTGTAAGCGTTGCTGTTGTTTGTTGAGACATCACCAAACGTTCTGCAATTTTTTTACGAATGGCTGACATTTTCACTCGTTCTTGTAGACCTTGAGAAGAAGATGGAGCTCGAACGGGCATTTTGATTTCATGAGTTTTAGAAGCTGGCGAACTTGTAGGTGTTGATACGCTCACAGTTGAAGCTACCATAACATCTGCCTTTGTGAGACGACCATCTTTGCCTGTGCCTTGAATTTGTTTAGGATCAAGACCTTTTTCTGCAACTATTTTTCTAACAGCTGGTGATTGATCACTCACAACATCCATCCCAGATGCTTGGGGAGCCATTGCTGCTGCCACTGGCGCTGGAGCCGCAGGTGTTGCTTGAGAGGCTGCGGGCGCACTTGCCGAAGCTGTCTTGGTCTCATCAATTTGACCCACAACGGCTCCAATAGCCACAACATCACCTTCTTTGGCTTGAGTTTTGAGTTCACCACTGGTCTCTGCCACAACTTCCACATTGGCCTTATCGGTTTCAATTTCAATAATGGCCTCTCCAACCTTAACGTAGTCTCCCGTTTTTTTAAGCCACTTTGCTATGGTTGCCTCGGTAATGGATTCGCCCACCTGTGGAATTTTAACATCTTTCATTTTTTCTCCCATCTCACAATCAAAAACTTTACTTATAAAGATTCAAAAACTTTTCAATTATTTCGTGCTGTTCTTTTTCATGCTGGCGCATGGAACCCGTTGCAGGCGATGCTCGACTTGTACGCCCAATATAATTCAAACGCAGATCTTTTAATCCAACATCCTTCATCACATCTTCAAACCACGGAGCAATAGTGTTGTGAGCTCCCATATTGTGAGGTTCTTCTTGAACCCATGTGATTGAACGAATTTTTTTAGACTGATTCAAAATATTTTTGATCTGTGCTGCTGGAAACGGATAGAGCTGTTCAAGCCTAATCACCGCAATTTTGTCAGACTTTATACCCGCCTTATCTCGAGCATCGTCTACATCATAAAAAGCTTTTCCTGTACAAAACACAAACTGCTCAACATTTTTGTAATCTTGAATTTTTGAATCCAAAAGAATTTCTTGAAAGCTTCCGCTTGCAAGATCCTCAAGAGAAGAATGTACTTTGGGATGCCTTAAAAGAGATTTTGGAGACATAAGAACTAGTGGCTTTCTAAAATCTCTTTTGATTTGTCTTCTCAGTACGTGAAAGTATTGCGCAGGCGTTGTAAGGCTGCAAACTTGAATGTTTTCTTGAGCACAAGCTTGCATAAATCTTTCAAGACGAGCACTGGAGTGTTCTGGCCCACTTCCTTCAAAACCATGAGGCAGAGAAAGAACAAGCCCCGTCATCTGCATCCACTTACTTTCGCCACTTGTAATAAATTGATCAATAATGATTTGTGCACCATTCATAAAATCGCCATATTGGGCTTCCCAAATAGTTAAAAACGTAGGATCCGAAATGGAATTCCCATATTCAAAACCAAGGACACCGTACTCAGACAAAAGAGAGTCATAAACACAGTATTCTTGCTTGTGATTAAGAGTTTTAAGAGGCGTATAAGGTTCACCCGTATTGACATCATATAAAACAGCATGTCTGTGAGAAAAGGTTCCTCGACCACAATCTTGTCCCGATATACGAACAGAATTTCCCTCTAAAATGAGGGAGCCACAAGCTAACAGCTCTGCGGTTCCCCAATCGACAGGTTTTTCACCCGTCATCATATGGCTTCGCCCCTCAATGATGAGCTTCGCAATTTTAGGGTGAGGAGTAAAACCTTTGGGATAAGTTGTAAGCGCCTCTCCCACTTTTTTCAAAGTTTTCATATCCGTTTTTGTATTGACGGTTTTTTCAAAATCTTTTTTCTCACCACGCCTTAGACCTTTCCACATGCCCTCAAATGGTGGAAATTTAAGCTTAGCTGGGTTTTTACGATTTTCTTCTAAGATTTTTTGTAGATAATCCATTCTATCTTGAAACATTTTTTCAATAGATTTTTGATCTGTGATCTTTTCTGAAATCAATTTTTGGCCATATATCTCCGAAAGTGTTGGATGATCCTTAATAATTTTATACATAAGAGGTTGAGTAAATGCAGGCTCATCACTTTCGTTATGTCCGTAACGACGATAACAAATCATATTCACAACAACATCACTTCCAAACTCTTGACGAAAGCGGATGGCCATATCCATGGCGCGCACACAAGCCTCAACATCATCACCATTAACGTGAATCACTGGCGCCAACAAAGCTTTTGCAACGTCTGAAGAATAAGGAGAACTTCTGGTATCAACGGTATCTGCTGTAAAGCCGACCTGATTATCAATAATCACGTGGACTGTTCCGCCTACGGTATAGCCCTTAAGTTGAGACATCTGTAATGTTTCAAGCACAATACCTTGGCCAGCAAAAGCAGAGTCTCCATGAATCAATATAGAAACCACTTTTTTCCGCTTGCCTGTGTCTTGGCGTACGCGCTGTCTTGCACGTACCATTCCAAGAGCTACTGGATTAACGGCCTCAAGGTGTGAAGGATTAAACGCAAGCGAAATGGTGCAGTTGCCATTTGCAGACTTTTTTTCTGTCGAATAGCCGATGTGATATTTCACATCTCCATCGATTCCTTCGATTTCATCAAACGCTGTTCCATCAAATTCTGAAAAGATATCGGCATATCCTTTACCCATAAAGTTTGTTAGAATGCTTAGACGTCCCCGATGAGCCATTCCAATAACAATTTCTTCCATTCCAATTTTAAGACCCGTTGCCATTAATTTTTCAAGCATAGGAACAATGACGTCGCCGCCTTCTACAGAAAATCTTTTAGCCCCAACAAATCTTGTATGAAGAAATTTT
>JBDHWX010000143.1:0-4825 GCA_039810365.1 Bdellovibrionales bacterium
TATTGATGCCCAAATTTCCAAATTTAAAAAAAGGTTTCCAGAACTTGGCCAACACATCGAAAGTATTTATGGCCAAGGTTATGTTTTTAGAACAGATTTAGAAAAACGCAAAGCTATATAAAAGTATTTTTACGATTACAAAAGCTCTTTAACAAAACTAAAGAGCTTTTTTATTTAGTGCTTCCAAGGACAGCGCCAAGTTACAGAAAGGGCTGTTCCGTAGGTGATAGGTGGGTTAAAGTTAATTGTACTTGATGGAGTTCCATAAACAGGACCCTCATTATAACCTGCTGGCATTGGGTAGCCACTTACTCGAGCAAGGCTTACCATATCTGGTACACAATTAAACGAGAAGTGATCAATTGCAGTTGAAGCAATGTTGGCAGCAATACCATTTAAGACATTTGTGTAATCGTAGGTATTAATACTAAAAACTAGTCCATTTGTTCGATGTGCTGACTGAATATAAAAACATCCGTTATATTGATCTCTTCCCGGCCCAAGATCATTGATCTGATTTGCCACACAGCTATCAAAATCAAAATTTGCACCAGAGTTGTAACCATAAGGTAGGTTCACGATAGCGTGCATCGTCGCATCACTTCCTGCTGCAGTAGAAAAATCTTGGGGACGATCTTGTCCATCAATAATAGGAAGACCGGGATAACCACCACCATTGGATCTTTCATCTTCATCAGAAATGACGATGACATGGAGACGAGCATCAGATCTACGGAATTGTGAATTCTGTGCATTTTTAATAGCAGAATAAATTCCACGTTCATCGCCAGAAATAAGTTTCATGCACATCTCAATAAGTTCTGGATGTTGAGAGCAATAAATGGATTCTGGTCTTTGAATCGTATTAGAAAAAAGCGTTTGAGCATTAGATGTACTGTTATCAATAAAATAACGACCGCTGTTTGTCTTATCAGAATTCAAAAATGGAACCAAAACTCCATTTTTATGATCTTTTAAATATTGAGGAAGGGCATTGATTTGAGGATCATTCGGTAATGATGTATTATCTGTTGTTGCAATTGCGATTCTATAATTCATTCCTTGGCTATTGAGTTTTTGAATAAAATTAGGAAATTTTGCAGCAAGAGAAGCATGACGGTTTTTCATTGAAACAGAGTTATCGTCAATAATTAAAATATCGACTTTGTTATTAGGGGCAACGGGAATTAAGTTTTGGGTCATGGTTTCGCCATCAGTTCCCTGAACACAATCATCTGCAGCAGAACACGCAGCACTAGGCACATTGTTGAACTTGACCTTGGAACACGAAATCACAAGCGAACAAGCTAAGAAAAGTGTTATTAAGATCTTATTTTCCACAAGCAAACTCCTTTTAGGCCCACACTGCCATATCTGTCATATATCCAAGTGCCGTGCCTTTTCTAAAAGCTGTAACCCGCTGATATTGCTTATGTTTCAAATATTGTAAAACTGTTGCGTGACAAATTTAGGCAACACCTTTTTCTAAATTACAAAATAATTTCATATCCTGAGTCTTTTTAAGAACTTAGATCGGTGTTAGTTTTTTTGTGACAAGTCCCATTTTCGTCTCTAGTCTTAAGCCTTATGAGAAAAATAGTGGGTTTAATTATTTCTGTTGTCGGCATCCTTTTTATTTTTACGACCTATAGCGATCTTTTCCATTTTTGGTTAGGCGATCAGCCTCAACAGATTCATGCCATATGGGTTCAAGATATTGAAAAATTAAAAAGTAGCAAAAGTCTTCCAAAAAGTTGGGATCAAATTAAAGAAGTGCAATATTTTCCCACGAGTCGTGGTGCAAAAAAGCTTTTACAAGAAATAGAGCCCCCTCTACAGCCCATAAACAAAGATGGAAATTTTCGTCTTGAGGTTTCTTTAGACGACTGGAAAGAAAAAGGTGAAAGAGGACTTATGATACAATACCAGTTGATTGATCTTAAAACTCAAAACTTGGTGTGGGAGCTGGGGCGAACCTTAATCTTTAAATCAGAAGCTTCTTCTGAGCTGCCTCTTTTGCAAAATAAGTCAAAATAACATCGGCTCCTGCACGTTTAATTGAAGTCAGAATTTCAAGAATTATTTTATCTTCATCAATCCAACCATTTTGAGCAGCAGCTTTCACCATGGCATATTCACCGCTCACATTATAGGCGGCAATAGGAATATCAAAATGACTTTTGAGTTCTGAAATCACATCAAGATAAGAAAGAGCTGGCTTAACCATTAAAAAATCAGCCCCCTCTTGAAGATCTAAACGTGCTTCTCTGAGTGCCTCTTTTTTATTTCGAAAGTCCATTTGATATGTTTTTTTGTCGCCAAACTTTGGAGCAGAATCTAGGGCTTCACGAAAAGGACCATAAAAAGCAGAGGCATATTTTGCTGTATAGGCCATAATGGAAACATCTTGGAAAGAATTTTTATCTAAAACATCTCGAATATAACCAACTCTTCCGTCCATCATGTCGCTTGGAGCAACGATATCGACACCAGCTTGTGCTTGAGCTAAGGCCATTTTTCCCAAGGCCTCAAGAGTCTCATCATTGATGATCTTGCCGTTTTGTACAATGCCATCATGACCATCGCTACTATAAGGGTCCATGGCCACATCAGAAATGATGCAAGCCTCAGGAAATTTTTCTTTTATTGTACGTATCGATTTTAAATAAGTAATTTCTGGATTATAACTTTGAGTCGCACGACTGTCTTTTTGAGAATCTGGTAAACAGGGAAACAACGCAAAAGCATTAAGACCTAATTCGAGACTTTTTTCTACCTCTCTCAGTAGGGTGTCAGTACTAAATCTAAAAATATCTGGCATCGATGGAATTTCTTCTTTCATTTTACTTCCATCTTTTAAAAAAAGTGGAGAAATCAAATGGGAAACGCTCAGATGAGTTTCAGAAACCATCTCTCGAACAGCTTTTGATTTTCTATTGCGTCTTGGCCTTTCAATCATAATCAAACCTTTATTTGAGTATGGTTCATAAATTCACATCGTGTTTTGGCGTCATTTCTAAAATCTCCCCGCAAATCACAAGTTGAGGTTGTAGAATTAATATCTTCAACTCCGCGAGAAATAACACAATAGTGTTTGGCATCCATAACAACAGCTACGTGTTGTGTGTCTAAGATGTATTGAAGGCAATCTGCTATTTGTTTTGTCAAGCGTTCTTGCACCTGCGGTCTTTGCGCAAAATACTTCACAATACGATTGATCTTAGAAAGTCCAATAACACGTTTGTTGGGAATATAGGCAACATTGGCTTTTCCATGAATTGTAACAAAGTGATGCTCGCAGAAGCTTAAAACTTTAATGTCTTTCACAACAATCATTTGATCGTACTTCATTTCATTTTCAATCACTGTAATACGCGGAAAACTTTCTGCCTTAAGCCCATTAAAAATTTCATTAACATACATTTTGGCCACCCGATGGGGGCTTCTTTCTAGAGAATCGTTTGTAAGATCCAACCCTAGAGTTTCCATAATGTTGCGAAAGTTTTGTGTAATAATTTCGATCTTTTTTTCATCTGTCAGTTCACTTGGAACCTGTGGCGTCGCCCTGACATGCTTTAAAATATCTTCTGGAGAAAAAACGATCTCTTTATTCCCTACTTTTGATTTTTGCGATTGCTCTAACATTGATACCTCATTGACATTACTGATCTTATTTTCTAGTAAATTATCATGGAAACGTCAAAGAACTTGAAAATTGGTGATTATGAGCTCAAAGCTGTTCCAACTGGCGTTTTTGGTCTAGATGGCGGTGCCATGTTTGGAACCGTCCCAAAGGTATTATGGGAAAAAACAAACCCTGCTGATACTCAAAATCGAATCGAAATGGAAGCAAGAGCTCTTCTCCTTAAAGGGAAAGACCGTAATATCCTTATTGATACCGGAAACGGCCAGGACTTTATTGCTAAACATGGACCAAAATTAGGATCAAAATTCGAAGAACTTTATTCTATTCATGGTCAAGGCGGTCTTGAAAACACCCTCCAAAAAAATGGTGTTTCTGCAAAAGATATTACAGATGTCATTTTAACTCATCTTCACTTTGATCATGTGGGAGGAGCCGTTAAGGCTTCCGATGGCAAGCTCGTTCCTACCTTTCCGAACGCAAAATACTATGTCCAAAAAATGAATCTCGAAACAGCCATGAATCCCAATGTAAGAGAACGTGCCAGTTATTTAAAACCTAATTTTGAACCACTACTCGAAAATGGTTGTCTGGAATTACTCAATGGTCCTGTTGAAAACTTATTTCCAGGAGTTAGCCTTATTGTGAGCAATGGGCACACCCAGGCCCAACAAATCGTCAAAGTTTTTGATGATAAAAGCGGTCTCTTTTTTACTGCCGATGTGATTCCTACAAGCTCTCATGTACGCTCAAGTTGGGTTATGGGCTACGATTTATTTCCACTCTTGGTTATTGAAGAAAAGCGTAAAATTTTGCAAGAGGCCGCTCAAAAAGGCTATTATATTTACTTTGAGCATGATCCTTATTGTGATTTTGCAAGTGTTACCCAAGAGGGGCATGATTTTAAGGTGACAAGTCGCTACCACTTACAGTAAAAAAATACTTTATTTTGTGATGGTCCCGTAGCTCAGCTGGATAGAGCAACTGCCTTCTAAGCAGTAGGTCCGAGGTTCGAATCCTCGCGGGATCGCCAATTTTCCTAATATCCGAACCTAGAACCTGCAAGTTAGAATCGTCCCCAGAAGCCTTACGAGTGATGGCAAATTGGGTCCATTCCGGAGACATGCTTTACACTTTGTACCGGAGACATGCTTTACACTTTTTGAAACGCAAAAGGATCCT
>JBDHWX010000144.1:0-4788 GCA_039810365.1 Bdellovibrionales bacterium
ACATAAAATACCAGAACTTAAAAACCAATATGAGACCCTTCATTCTTTTGATTGGCTTTATGGCCAAACTTTAGAGTTCACACAAAAAATGGATGACTATCTTGGCCTTGGCTTTTTTGATTTTCAATTTCAAGTGGATGATGCCATTATTCAGGATGTTCAAATTTTTACAGATTGCCTTTTTCCAGACTTTGTTGATGATCTCCGAGAGGCTTTAAAAGAAAATCCCTATATGGGAAAAACCATTGAAGATATTTTTCAAGGCTTTTATAAAAAATATCCTCTGATTCAAGATGGGGTTCGCGAGCTTGAGGGTTGGTTAATTCAAAAAATAGAGGCTTAGTGTTCCTTGCCATCGATGCGTGGGCGAAATAGAAAAATCCCAACACGAAACAATAAAAAAATATAAGAAAATGTCCAGATAGATCCTGCAATGAATATCCAGACTGTATAATGGACTGGCCACACAACGGGTAAGATGAGTCGAAAAATAGATGAAGCCATAAGGGCATAAATCATAATTTTTTCTAGTAAAAAGAATTGTGGCTTTCTTCCTGTGTGACCATTGGCAATTCTGATAATCATACAAGGAATAACAATACCCATACAAAGAAATGTAAAAACATGTATAGAAAAAGCTGCATAACTCCAAAGATTTGTAATTTTTAAAGCTTCAAAAAAGAAGTGAAGGGTTAAGCCAAGATATCCAAAATACATGGTACCATTTCCAAATTTTTGAAATCCAAAATCAGGTCGCCAGAGAATCCATCTCAAAAAAAGTAAAAGACCAGCTGCGGTTAAAAGAAAAGCGCTGATGGGCTCGGGCAAAAAACTTTGAAATATGCAAAAAGCAACAAATCCCTTAATAGAATAGTCCAAGTAGGGATTTCGGTAAAGATCAACACCTTGAGTATTCTTCATAAATTGAGAGATGGTTCTTTCAAACATCACCACAAAGGCCAAACGAAAAAGTCCTAAAGACATGGCAACACCATCTTGGTAATACTGAGAAGAAATCAAAAGGTTTTTTGCAAGTAAGATAAAGCAAAGAAGAAATATAAAAAAATAGTTATCTTTAAAAAAATCATTTTTGTGATATTTGATAAGTGTCCAAATAATATAACCGCCGCTAAATAAAATAAAGAGACTAAGCCCGATGTGTTTTGCTATAGGATCTACAGAAGGAAAATAAATAAAAAATCTTTCAGAAATCCAAAGTCCAGCAAGAAGCATAAGAGGGACTCCGTGAATACCCCGCACCTTCACCCAATTTTTGCTTGAGGTCAGCAAAAAGCCAATGAGCATGGCTCCTGCATAGCCAAAGAGCATTTCGTGGGCGTGCCATTGCATGGGATTGAGGCCATAAGGAAGGGTCATTTTGCCACTAAAAACAAGAGCCCATAATATAGGTAAAATGGCACCTGCACACATTGCTAAAAAGAAAAATGGACGAAAGCCAGCAAGCCACAGGGCATGTTTGGGAGAAAAAATATTCACGTTCTAAAACTCCGCTTAAGATCAGATTATGAGTGTTTACCTTTTTTTGCATGAATGTATTGATCAGGGTCATGCAAAATACTTGTGATTTTCATACGCCATTGTTTTTGAAAGGGCAAGCTCCTTGCCTCTGCTGGTATGGGAGCTAAAGAGGGATCATAAGTAATGTCCACATATTCATGGGTTTTGAGATTGTGAAAGCGATAAGTTCCAGGTGGCACATCAGCTGCATCATATTTTAAAAGTCCACGTCTGCGGAACTGTCCCTGCAGGCCTCCAAAACCACTTTTTTCCCATGAGCCAAAGATCATGGCAAAAACATTGGAGATCGGCCCAATGGGGCCCTGCTCAACAGACGCTGGAATTTCAATAGCCACTTGACCGCGCTCACAGGTTTGATTTTCTGGAAAAAGCTCACGAATTGCCCTTTGAGCTATTAAAAAAGCACCGACCATAGAGGGACAAGCATGACCTGCAAAACGTACCACGTCTAAAAGAGAGATGGAAAAGTTGTACTCATCGGGATCTGCCATTAAAAATTCTGCAAAGGGTTCGTGAACTTTAATTTTAAATTCGTTTAAATCTTGAGAGCGAACTACATTTTCAGGCATGAGAATTCTCCTTATTTAGAGCAAGCCACATCTATAAGCTGTTCCTTGCTTCATGCAGAAGTAGGGGCCAAAGGGCGCTCACTGCACATGGCACCTTGTTGATATGTAGAGGGGATATTACCGAACTCTAGATAAAATTCAATTAAAAACGTATTTTTACATTTTAATCAAATTTCCAATATAAGGAGAAATTTGCTTATATGAGTTTATGGATTCTGACACGAGGAATGACCGCCGCAGCCACCGCCGCCTCCGCCACCACCGCCAGGCTTATGACAAGTGTTGTTGTTCAGGCTCCAGCCATTTGTTGTGCATTGATACTGACAAGAGCCAAGTGTATAACCAGCATTTAGATCACATGCGCCACTTGTTCCAGAGATGGGTGTTGTTTGTAATTTACAATTATTAATTTCTTGTAAAGGGCAGCTTCCAGTTGTGGCGGGTACACCTTTAATAAGAAGAAGCTTTAAAAGTGTTCCATCAGAAGGCTTTGTTTGTCCGTTGCAAGTCCCATTTGTTTTGTAAACTTCAAATGTGTATCCGTCTTGAGTAATCCAGGAAATTGAAAAATCTTTTGTTCCTTGAAAGCAAGAAATGGGTGCCGTGTAAGTTCCATTGGCACGTTTGGCAAAAAGAACAAGTGTGGGATCTGTTGTACCAGGTTGTAGTGCAACACTCACGTTGATATTACTTGTACATGTTGAGCTTCCTTGCGGAATTGTACAATTGGCTCCTGTCATATTGATTGTAAAATTTTGATTTTGTGAAGACGGCTCAATTGTTTGTGTCAGAGGATTCGGGTTACAATTATACGTCTGATTATTAACCACAAGAGAAGCTTTGGCTGTAAGTTCTCCCACATCTGATGTCACAAAGGTGCGATTTAAGCTCAAGTCGGTTTGAGCATGACTTGAAATAGATTGGTCAATTTGGTTTGTACCTTTAAATAATTGTATTTTGAGAAGACCACTATTGGATGCACCTACAGAGTAAGTTCCAGTGGAGCCGACTTGGGTATTGCCGCTGAAACTTAAGGTACATGTTGGTACATTATTTAAGCTGACGCTAAAGCTCTTCCTACAATCTCCAACAGGATTGCCGTTTTTGTAAAGAACCCCGACAAGAACATATGATCCAGAAGAAGTAGCCGTATACTTAAAAGCATAAGGATTGCTTGTAATATTATTTTGAGAAGAAACATTTATGGGATAGTCGCCAGCATCTATTTTGTAAAGATTTGTTTGCAGAAAGTAGCTAGCAGAAGAATTATAAGCATAGGAAATATTTGCTCCGATGATTCCCTCATTATTGTAATCGCCCCAAATCGTACAATTTTCAATGTCATCAGTAAATGAGCTATTCGGGGTTAGGTCTAGGCCTTTTTTATTAGAGCAGTTTTGATAAAGCAGAGTTAGTGAAGAAAAAAATGCAAGTAAAATTACAACCTTAAACAACTTCATTTTTCTATCTCCCGAGAGGCAAAAGTCAACAATAGTCCTAAGCATTTATCGGATGTTTCAAATTGAAACTAAAGAGAAAAAATATAAAAAGGGATTAGTCGTAATTTTCGTTATTTGTTTTTTTCATGTCATTCAGAGATTGCCCCATGGCCTTGACTTCTTTTTCATAGGCACCAAAAATTGCTTTTTCGATTTCTTCTCGAAATTCTTGGTTAAGGGGATGAGCAATATCACGGAACTGCCCATCTTTTCTCTTCTTAGATGGCATAGCAACATAGAGGCCAGTATTGCCGTTGATAATTTTGAGATCTCTTACGACAAAACAATTCTCAAAAGTAATGGTTACGTAGGCTCTAAGTCGTTCCTCATTAACTGGAAAAATTTTAACTTCTGTTATCTTAATCATAGCTGTCTCCTAAAGTTGTCTGACCTCAGCGTGGATTTTCTCCTACCTCTACATACGGAAGTCGAGGAACTGGACTTGAGTCTTTCTTGTCAAATTCTGCACTTTTTTTAAAATTGTCTGCATTTGAAACACTTTACGTGTCTTTATCCACAATTTTGAAATTTAGCGTAGGTGTGATGAAAACCTAGACTTCGGTTGTGATTTCAAGTCTTGCGTGAAGCATTCATTCCCGCCGTTAGAACTAACAGTTATAAATAAAAATGTAAGTATGGCTTTAACTTTTCCCTGCAGTCTCATGGATGAGACGGGGGAGTCTTTCAAAGACAAAGGGAGTTACCTATGAAAAAATATTTAATAATTGCAGTTGTTCTGTTTTCGACATCCTCTTTTGCGGGAACCCTTATCGAACCATATCTTGGTTATTTTAGAGGAACCATTGAACAAAAAAATGTAGTGGGTTCTGCAAGTGATACGACGGGAATTGGTTATGGGGCAAGGCTTGGGATCACTTTTCCGCTGATTTTTGTTGCCTTGGATTATTCAACTGCCAATGTTGATGTAAAGCCTCCGGTTGGAGCAAAAACAAAAGCTGACACATCTATGCTTGGCCTTGATGTTGGAGTGAGTTCACCACTTGGTTTAAGAGCTTGGGGCGGTTATAGTTTTCAGAGCCAATTTAAAGACAAAGATTCCAATGACACCTATAAGGGAAAAGGTTTTAAAGTGGGATTAGGGTATAAGCTTCCTCTTTTGCCACTTTCTTTAAACCTTGAGTATCTTGTGAACACTTACGATAAGGTGAACTCGGTAACGT
>JBDHWX010000145.1:0-4787 GCA_039810365.1 Bdellovibrionales bacterium
TGATCCGTGCCAGAGCAGGCATTAAAGATCCCAAACGTCCCATTGGTTCTTTTTTATTTTTGGGTCCAACAGGAGTTGGAAAAACGGAACTTGCAAAGTCATTAGCCGAAACACTTTTTGATACCGAAGAAAATGTGATCAGAATCGACATGAGTGAGTATATGGAAAAGCATGCTGTTTCACGCATGATCGGAGCACCTCCGGGTTATGTTGGTTACGACGAAGGTGGTCAGCTTACAGAGGCTGTGCGCAGAAAACCTTATTCTGTTATTTTATTTGATGAGATAGAAAAAGCCCACCCTGATGTTTTTAATATTTTGCTTCAGGTTTTAGATGATGGAAGAATTACGGATTCTCAAGGACGAACCGTTAATTTCAAGAACACTGTTATCATTATGACTTCTAATATTGGGGCCCCTATTTTAATTGAAGATCTTAAAGAAAACTCGGAAATCTCAGAAAGTACACGTAAAAAAGTAACATCAGAACTTTCTCATCATTTTCGTCCAGAATTTTTAAATCGTATCGATGAAGTCATCCTTTTTAGTCCGCTTCATCTCAAAGATATTGAAAAAATTATTGATATTCAGATCACACAAATTCAAAAGCGTTTGCAAGACAGACAAATTGAAATGTCTTTAACAGAAAAAGCAAAAAAATTTGTGGCTGAAGCTGGCTATGATCCCGTTTATGGCGCAAGACCCTTAAAGCGTTATCTACAACGCCATATTGAAACCAAGCTTGGACGAAAATTGATTTCAGGTGAAATCCAAGATGGCTCCAAGGTTGAAGTTGATGCCAAAGGCGATGAACTTATTTTTAGGGTTAAATAACCCCAATAAAACCATAATGCAGAAGTTTATTTATTGAATTGGTTTCCCCTAGTTGTTAGAAACCTCTAACAACCAGAGGAAGTTTATGATTCTAACTGACAAAGAAATTTTATTTTGTATCGAAGAACGCTCTATTGTAATTGAACCCTATCGCAAAAATTGCCTTGGGACCAATTCCTACGATGTTCACCTTGGCCCCACCTTAGGACTCTATGAGGACGAAATCCTTGATGCTAAAAAACATAACAAAATAAAGTTTGTCGAGATTCCCAAAGAAGGTATTGTTTTACAACCAAGCGAATTTTATTTAGGTGTTACCGAAGAATATACAGAAACCCACAAACATGTCCCCTTCTTAGAAGGCAAATCAAGTGTTGGTAGGCTTGGCATTGATATCCATGCAACAGCCGGCAAAGGTGACGTTGGCTTTTGTAATTATTGGACCCTTGAAATTTCAGTTAAAAAACCAGTACGCGTTTATGCCGGCATGCCCATTGGACAAATTATTTACTTTGAAACAAAAGGCGATGTTTTGAATTATTACAATAAAAAAAGTTCTGCCAAATATACAACTAAAACAGATCGCCCCGTTGAATCCATGATGTGGAGAAATTTTTAATTTTGTACACAAACAAAAAAGTAACTGAGACGCATTTTCAACTCTTTAAGATTATGTATCTTGGTACCATGACTTTTGTACAATCTTTCTTCTGCCTTGCGAAATTCATTGCGAGTTGCCAACCAATTGAATAATAATTGAAAACAAAGTGATAACCAAGGAGTTACATATGCAATCACGTCGTGATTTTCTAAAGGCAATGGCAACATTTGCTGCTATTCCAGCTGTTTTATCAATGGGGAAAAAAGTATTTGCTCAAGAAAAGAAGAAAAAAGGCGGAGGCGGATTTGAATTTGCTATCCCAGGAAAAGGATCGGCCGCAAGTCTTGGTTACGAAGAAGATAAGAAAAAGGTTCCAAAAGCTAGCCAAGTTGCAAAAGGTGGGATCGCTTATGATAAGCAATTTTGCCATAACTGCATTCTTTATAAAGATGGCATTTGCCAAGTTATGACTGACAATAACAGAAAAGTAAAACCAGATGCTTGGTGCAATAGCTGGACACACAACCCTGCAACACCTGCATAATTTATAAAAACTTATTTGGTCTTTATAAAATAAAAAACCCAATCTGCTAAGATTGGGTTTTTTATTTTAGAGTTCAATTTTTGTCCCAGATTTACTTAAGTGGTCTTTTGATATCCAAAATCTAATGAAGTGAAATAACTACTTTATTTCTCTATGAACCGTGTGCTGTTTTAAAAAAGGATTGTATTTCTTTTTTTCAAGCCTTTCAGGATGGGTCTGCGTATTTTTGGTTGTTGTATAACGCGAAGGAGTTTTTCCTTCCTTTCTTGCTACTGTACACTCAAGAGTAATAATTCTAACTTTACCTTTTTTTGCCATAACTTTTCCTTACGATTGAAGAAGGTAAACTATGGATTTTCCACAAATAAGTCAAGGGACTTATTTGACAAATAACATTTTTCAGGTCAGGCTTAGACTATAAAAATACATAAGGATTACAATATGATCCACATACTTATTACTTTTATAGCTCTCACTCTTCCTCTTACCTCTTTTGCCAATGTTGTCGGAACAGATGTACAAAACTTCAACCCCACAAGCGATGGTGTTGGATATATTAGCATGCATGCTTCAAAAACCCTCGATCCTGGGATTTTGAATCTTGGATGGTTCTTTGATTATTCCAAGAATATGCTTCCCTATTTTGATAATGGAGGAAGAAATGACTCCATTCGATATCTCGATTTTCATGCAGGCCTTGGCATTACCAAGGATTGGGATATTGGTATCAATGTCCCCTACGTTCAAGGACAAACAGTCAACTCTTCTTCACAAGTGACATCTGTTGTAGATAAAGGCGCTTCTGAAATAAGGCTGAATACAAAATATCGCTTCTGGAATAATGAAGATTCTGGATTAGCTGTTGTTGCCTCAACCAATATCAGCAGACTTGAAGATGACCCCTACACAGGACATAACCCAGGGCCCACATACAATATCGAACTTGCTACCGATACCATGGTTGAAAAACTTGCCCTAGCTTTTAATATTGGATATCGCTTCCGTAACCCCGGTGATCCTGTTACTCAAATTCCTGAAATCAAACCCATAAAAAACCAGTTTATTGCCTCTCTTGGTGGAAGCTATCCTTTAGGAGAGTCTCTCCATGGTATTATTGAAATCTTTGGTAGCAGACCATCTTCAAAGTATGATGGAAACACCTACCTTCAACTCTCGTCTCTAGAGTGGATTGGGGCCCTGAAGTATAATCCTCTCACAAATCTTGCTGTTTATGGTGGTGGCGGAACCAAACTCATTACAGGAAGTGCAACTCCCGATTGGCGACTTCTAGTTGGTATGAATTGGACTCTTGGCCCTCTATGGGGAGGAAAAACCGAAGAACCCCAAGAAGTCGTAGTTGTTCCAAAAGAGCCTGTTTCAACATTTCTAGCAGAAGAAGAATCTGGTGAGGTGACTGTTGATCCTCAAGACTTTGCACAAGAGCCCATCAAAGAAAAGCAAACCTTTAGACTCCATAGCCTTTTATTTGAATTTAATTCTGATAAATTACAAAAGGTTTCCTACGAATTTTTAGATAAATTTGCAGAATATCTAAAAAGGCCTCCTGAACTTAAAAAACTTGTGATTCAAGGTTTTACTGATTCCGTTGGATCAGATGTTTATAATAAAAAACTCAGTCTTAAAAGAGCTCAAAGTGTTGCAAGCTATCTTATAAAAAAACACCAGATACCTGCTGCAAGGATTCAGACTCAAGGTCTTGGAAAAGCCCACCCTATCGCAGATAACGCAACAGCTGAGGGACGTGATCAAAACCGTCGCGTTGAGTTTAAGGTGACACGATATAAAGAGTACTAGTCTTAGTGCTTTGCTTTAGATTGTGGCTTGAATTTAAATTTTCTTTTGTCTTTAGGAACACGATGGCGCTCCTCTGATGGAAGAAGTGATGCTAGAACCCTTTTGTTAGCCTGCACCATCTTTGCTTTTTTTTCTGCAAGGATCTCTTTTTCTACAAACTCTTTAAGATACAGGGCCTCTGCTTTGGCGATTTCTTTTTCTTCTTGTTCTTTTTGTTTCTCATATTCTTTTTCTAATTTTTCTTGATTATCATTTTTTGAATGAAGATCCCTTTTGTAAACATACTCTTGACGAGCAATCTCTTGTGCCCTTTGCTCCTGAAATTTTGAAAACTTATAATCTTCGATAGCCTCTTGATTTTGACTCGTTTCGCGCCTTTTTTTGTCTAGATATTGAGCAAACTGAGGATCTTCTTGAGCACGTATATACTCATCAATATAAAAGTAATCAAAAGTTTGAGAAAAAACTCTCCACGAAAAGAATAAAATGGCGAGTAAGATAAAAATCCTCATAATCTCCTTACGGATCAACTTGCCTAAGAGTTTAAGACTTTTGTAGATTTTTATAAGAATTCGCCCTAAAATCTCAAATTAGGACAAAGTCTTTTTTCTTAGGGAGTTTTTATGAAGCTTGATTATCTACCTGGTTTTCAAAATACTCATTGCTCAGAAGCCATTAAAGGAGCTCTTCCGCGAGACCAAAACTCTCCTCAAATAGCGCCCAAGGGGCTTTATGCAGAACAATTTAGCTCTTCTAGCTTTACAATGCCACGACATGAAAACCTTAAGTCTTGGCTCTATCGCATCTTACCTGCAGCCATGCACAGCGAGTTTAAACCTTATCAGGGAAATAAACTTTTTAAAACTCATCAAGACACTTTTTTATCAACTCCTAACCAACTTCGATGGAGTCCTTTTAAAAAAAATAAAAAACAAACTAATTTTATTGATGGAATCACAACCATTTGTGAAAATGGATCAGCAAGAGTCCAAAC
>JBDHWX010000146.1:0-4731 GCA_039810365.1 Bdellovibrionales bacterium
AATCAAACCAATGTTTGGACCTTCTGGAGTTTCAATTGGGCAAATACGTCCGTAGTGCGTAGGATGCACATCACGGACCTCAAATCCCGCACGATCCCTCGTTAGACCACCAGGCCCGAGGGCTGAAAGTCTTCTCTTGTGTGTAATCTCAGAAAGAGGATTGGTTTGATCCATAAATTGCGAAAGTTGGCCTGAACCAAAAAATTCTTTTATGGCTGCCGTTACAGGTTTTGCGTTCACAAGTGCATGCGGCATCATGGTTTCGATATCTTGAAGAGACATTCTTTCACGAATGGCTCTCTCCATTCTTACCAGACCAATACGATATTGATTTTCTAATAACTCTCCAACTGAACGCACACGACGATTTCCAAGGTGATCTATATCATCAACCTGGCCACGACCATTTTTGAGATCAATCAATGTCTTTACAACGGACATGATATCTTTTTTAGTAAGTGTTCGATGACTAATTGGACATTCATCATTTGAAATTTGAAATTTGTGATTAATCTTAATACGACCAACTTCAGAGAGGTCATATGTTTCCGGATCAAAAAACAATCTTTGGAAAAATGCCGTTGCAGCTTCTATTGTTGCAGGTTCACCAGGGCGAAGACGTTTATAAATCTCAAGAAGAGACTCATCTGTGCTTTGAACTTTATCTACCAAGAGAGTGTTTCTAAGATATGGACCCACTGCCATTCCATCAAAGAAAATAGCTCTAAATTCTTTAACTCCTGCCGTACGGATGCTCGCTAGGATATCTGGTGTAATTTCACTATTCGCCTCTGCAATAACTTCACCGGTTGATTGATCTATAATAGAATTGGCAATAACCTTACCCATAAGAGCTTCGGCCTCAACCTCAATTTCTTTTAAGTTCAGTTGCATAACCTTATTAACGGCAGCGCGAGTAATACGACGACCTTGTTTTACAATCGCCTCTCCCGATTTTGGATCTACGATATCCACAAGGGCTCTTTGACCCGCCATTTTTTCGATATCAAGACTTCTTGTAATTTTACCATTTTTATTCAACTTAACCGTATCGGAGTCATAGTAGTAAGCCAAAAGGTCTTCTGTTGTATTACCCAAAGCCTTTAAGAGAATTGTCGCTGGAAACTTACGGCGCCTATCGATACGAACATGAAGAACATCTTTTTGATCAAATTCAAAATCCAGCCAAGATCCACGATACGGAATAACACGAGCCGTATAAATCAATTTTCCACTGGCTGTGTTTTCTCCAGAATCATGATCAAAGAAAACACCGGGTGAGCGATGTAATTGGGATACAACAACGCGCTCTGTGCCATTAATAATAAATGAACCATTGGGGGTCATAAGAGGAATCTCACCAAGATAGATGGCTTCTTCTTTAACATCTCGAATATTGCGTGTTTTTGTTTCCTCATCGACTTCAAAAACGATCAAACGAAGAGTCACCTTAAGGGGTGCAGAATAAGTCATTCCTCTTTGTCTACACTCATCAACATCATATTTTGCCGTTTCTAGAACATAGCTCACAAAATCAAGACTTGATATGCTGTTGTAGCTCATGATGGGAAATACAGATTTAAAAACTCCTTGTAATCCTACATCTTCTCGACGATCAGGATCGACGTCTTTTTGTAAAAAAAGTTCATATGATCTTTTTTGAAGTTCAATTAGATTTGGGATTTCAATAATACTTTTGCTCTTCGCAAAACTTTTGCGGAGCCTCAGGTTTGAACCCGTAAGAGACGTTGCCATCTTTCCATCCTCTTTGTTTGTATAAATTTTTGAAAAAAAACTACCTTATTCGGGTAAAGGCTAACCACTGGTGCTGAAACTTAATTTCAGGAAAGGGCATAAGTTAGCACTTTTGGTGCAGAGCAGGCAAGCTGAATCTTTCAAGATTTTATGAAGTTACCACGCCTATCTTAATTGTAATAAGCGAGGGGCGCTACCACCTACAAATGTGGAATTAAAATAAAAAAAGGCGATGAACTTTCGCTCATCGCCTTTTACATTCAAAATAGAATTTTTTAGGAAATTCAACAGATTACTTAAGTGTTACCTTAGCTCCTGCTGCTTCCAAAGCTTTCTTCATTTTCTCTGCTTCCTCTTTACTAACACCTTCCTTAACGTTCTTTGGTGCACCCTCAACTAGGTCTTTTGCTTCTTTTAAGCCAAGGCCTGTGATGGTACGAACCTCTTTAATTACGTTAATTTTGTTAGCTCCACCGTCAGCTAGAACAACAGTAAATTCTGTTTTCTCTTCTGCAGGAGCACCTGCTGCTGCTCCTGGGGCTGCCGCAACAGCAACACCAGCAGAAGCCTTAACTCCCCACTTTTCTTCAAGAGTTGTGATGAGTTTTGCAATTTCAGTAACAGGTAAACCTGATAAATATTCTACGACTTGATCTTGATTTAATGACATTTTTTTCTCCATAGTTTTTGGTCTTATGACCTTAAATTAAAATTAATTTCCGTTTTGTTTATTTTCGTAAGCTTTCAACAAGCAAACAAATTGCGTTGCTGGTGCAGCCAAAGTCGATACAAATTTTTGCATCGGTGCTGCAAGCGTACCAAGAAATTGTGCTCTTAGCACTTCAAGCGGTGGCAGAGTTGCAAGATACTTAATTGTATCTTTACTTAACTGCTGACCATCCATAAAGCCGATTTTTACATCGAGAGTTTCTACATCTTTGCCAAACTCCATAAGAGATTTAGCAGATGCAGACGCATCACCAAAAGCAAAAATAACGGCATTGGTTCCAATAAAGGAATCCTTTAAAGCTTTTTCTTGCTCGGGGTGATCTTTAAGAGCTCGTTTTGCAAGAGTATTACGTACAACTCTCATTTCAGCTTTTGCTGTAAAGAGTTTCTTACGCAAAGATGTCACTTGCTCAACGTTCATACCTTTAAAGTCCACAAGAAATGTTGCCTTACTTTGTGCAAACTTTTCGGATATATCCGAAATTTCTTGCGTCTTTGTGGCTTTGTCCATGCATCCTCCTTTCTCAATAAACAACTTAGAAAAACTAAGTCTCTATCGTCTTGCGATCAGGAGTCTTGTTGTTTTTTAAACTAACTACTGCCTGTCTCGGTAGGCGCCACACCACTATGGCATTACATCTCTCAAGAGCTGAAACCTACTGTCTCTGACCGCGTATTTATAACTTTTGCTACCTCAAGCCTACTGTACTAAGGCTTGAGCTTTATTTACATCAATTTTAATTCCGGGCCCCATTGTTGAAGAAACTGTAATGGCCTGAATATAATTTCCCTTACTTGTTGAAGGTTTTGCCTTAATTAGGGCAGAAAGGAAAGCTAAAAAGTTCTCTTGAAGCTTATCTTTTCCCATATCCTTTTTGCCAACAGAAACCTGAACAATTCCAGCCTTTTCAATGCGAAAATCAAGCTTTCCTTTTTTCTCAGCCTGGATAGTCTTTGCAACATCAAAAGTCACCGTTCCAACCTTTGGATTTGGCATAAGACCACGAGGTCCAAGAACTCTTGCAACTTTTGATACAGCAACCATCATATCAGGTGTTGCAATAGCTTTATCAAAATCAAGCCATCCACCATTAATTTTATCGACAAGGTCTTCTGCACCAACATAGTCAGCACCCGCTTCTTTTGCTTCTCTCTCTTTATCACCTTTTGCAAATACAAGAACTTTAACTGTTTTACCAAGACCATGAGGAAGTGTTACAGCTCCACGAACCTGCTGATCCGATTGCTTAGCATCCACACCAAGGTTGACGGCCACGTCAATAGATTCATTAAACTTTGCCGTTGCAGATTCCACCGCTAAATTAAATGCTTCTTCTAGAGAATATTTATTTTCTGGATTAATTTTTTTCTTTAGTTCATTTAGTCTTTTTGCCATAAATCACCTCACTCCGGAACTTCTAGGCCCATGCTTTTTGCAGAACCTGCCACTTGGCTCATAGCGGACTCAATTGTCATACAGTTTAAATCTGGTAATTTCGTTTCTGCAATTTTTCTTAGGATGTCGTTTGAGACCTTACCCACTTTTTCTTTTTGTGGCATCTTCGAACCACTCTGTAACTTCATTGCCTGCTTGAGTAACACTGTCACAGGCGGTGTTTTTGTAATAAACGTAAATGATCGATCTTGATAAACAGTGATAATCACCGGAATGATCGTATCTCCAGCCTTTTGAGTTCTTGCATTAAATTGCTTACAAAACTCCATAATATTAACACCCTGCTGACCAAGAGCGGGACCAACCGGTGGTGCCGGGTTTGCCTTTCCAGCAGGTATTTGCAGCTTAACTAAGCCTGTTATCTTCTTTGCCATAATACTTCTCCTCTAAAATTATTCACTCTTTACGACTTGTATAAAATCCAGTTCTACCGGCGTTGGCCTTCCAAAGATGCTAACAAGAACTTTAACTTTTTCTTTTTCAAAATTAATTTCTTCTACCGTTCCATTAAAATTACTAAATGGACCATCAACAACACGAACAGATTCACCCTCTGTAAAATCAACTTTTGCTTTTGGCTTTTCTGTTCCTTGTTCAACTTGTTTTGTTACCCGTGCGACTTCATCTGGAGAAACCGCTTGTGGCGTTGTCTTATTGCCAACAAACCCTGTAATCTTTGCTGTTTCCTTAACAAGAAGCCATGTTTGTTCTGTCATTTCCATTTCGACAAACATATAACCTGGAAAAAATTTTTTAGCCCGTGTTTGTTTTTTGCCTTTAATAAGTTGCAC
>JBDHWX010000147.1:0-4687 GCA_039810365.1 Bdellovibrionales bacterium
ACTCGGCCCCTTCTGCTTTTTTGCTCGTCTCGGCAGTTTCTGTTGGCGTGTCGGAGACTTCTTCTAAGACTGGGTTTTCTTCTATTTCTTTACGAATAGCATTTTCTAATTCTAGACGAGAAAGTTGCAAAAGCTTAATCGCCTGTTGCAACTGTGGGGTCATCCGCAGCTCGGCTGTTTGCTTTAGGCTTAGTTTTTGATTCATTGCCATTTTAACCCCGTTCTTTTAGCTTTTTATAAACTAAAATGCTCTCCCAAATAAAATTTACGAGCATCTGGTGAGTGTGCGATTTCTTCACTTGACCCCTCGACCTGTATCTCTCCGTCTTTTAGTATATATGCTCTTTGGCAAATTCTCAAAGTTTCACGCACATTATGATCCGTAATCAAGACCCCTATACCAAGATCTTTAAGTTCTGAGATGAGTTTTTGGATATCGGCAACAGCAATGGGATCAATTCCCGCAAAAGGTTCGTCGAGCAATAAGAACTTTGGTCGAGATGCCAGAGCCCTTGCAATTTCAACACGCCTTCTTTCTCCTCCAGAAAGAGCTATCCCTAGACTCTCTCTAACATGCCCCAATTTAAAATCATCAATCAAGATATCCAGTCTTTTTCTTCTCTCAGCTCCACGAAATCCCTGGGCTTCAAGAGCAACTAAAATATTTTCTTCTACTGTCAATCTACGAAAAACACTTGGTTCTTGCGCAAGATAGCTGAGTCCCTGACGCGCTCTTTGAAACATTGGCTCATCATGAATTTCAATATCATTGATCAAGACCTTCCCCGAATCCGGCTTGATAAGTCCTGCCACCATATAAAAGCTTGTCGTCTTACCCGCTCCATTTGGTCCCAAAAGGCCAACAATTTCTCCCGATGAAACCGAAAAAGAAACATTATTTACAACACTTCTTTTTTTAAACGATTTACATATTTTTTTTGCTTCAAGTTTATTTATTTCTTGTTGCATTACATCCCCTTTAAACTTCTATCCAATTTTGCTTTGGCTTTTTTCACCTGAATCTGCGAGGTCTTTTCAAAAAAAGTAATCTCTTCTCCACTCAATTCATTACTATCTTGTATCATCCGAGGCGCGCCACTGAGTATCATCTTTTTTTCTGGAACTTCAATTTGCAATTTTTCTGCAACGGCCCAACGCTGAATATCTGAAAGCTTGACGTGTCCTCGAACAATGATCCTTTCAATTTGATTATAGCGAGGATCGACCTCCAGAGTTGCTTCTCTTCCTGTCACTCGATAGGGACCATAATCAGAGACAACGTTTCCGTTAAAGTGAGCCACGTAGTGAGCAGCATTAAAAATGGCATCTTCACTTGATATTGTTACGAGCTGCCCTTTTTGTAGTACTTTTCGCGCTTTAACATCTTTTTGAATCTTAACCTCATTGGTTTTAAGATCTGTCAACATTCCAAATCCCGTTAGCTCCAATCGAGACTCTCCCTTGATCTCTGGTCCAAACATTTTGATAGCAGACCCACTAGATAACGTTCGATCATCAGAACTATAAATTGCCCTTGGCATTTTTAAAAGATACCCATTGGAAGTAATCGTTTCGACGTTGCCATCCACAATAATGTGTTTCTTTTTGGTATCGATTTGTCCCGTATCGCCAGTCACATCATAATAAATCTGATGATCACCAAAAACCCTTACTTTTACTTTTTCTATTTTCCAACTACCATCTTCACGATAATTAAAAGCCTTCTCTGCCCAGAGCTCCCAATCTTTTCCCTTTTCTTGTGTTTCAACAAGGTGAACGCCCTTCATGACTTGCTCTGTAGAATCTGAAACCTTGGGAATCTCGGAATCAGCTGATAAACTTTTTGTACCTTCTATTTTTCGGGGTGCAATAATTAAAATCTCAACAACAATTCCAATCATTAAAAATGGAATTCCATAACGATAAAGAAATTTGGTGAATCTTTTTTTCTTAACCATGAGTCCTGTTAAATCCGATCTTCTTAAAAAGATTATTATATTCGAATTGATGGTTTCTCAAAGAGTTTATTCGCACAGGCTTTATCTCCAAATTTACTCTCTATAAATCAGTGTCGACATTTTAACTGTCGCCACAAAAGCAATCAAAATATCACTTGTTATTTCAATGCTTTATACTACATCAAATCGTTATTTTTGTGCCAATTTCTTTACTTTTTTGCTTAAGTTTTCTCGAAATGAGACCGAAGTAGAGGTATGAAAAATTCATGGTATGTCTACTCCAATCAAGTTGTTATGGGCCCACTTTCAACAGAAAGTATCAATATTGGTCTGAATCAAAAAAAATGGGATGCGAGTTCCCTCATTTGGTGGAAAGGACAAAATGAATGGGTTACAATTGAAAGTTGGAAAAACTCCCTACCAGAAATTGTCGAAAACATGAAAAATCATACGCAACAAACGGTGTGGTATCTCGAGCACGAGGGATCACAAATTGGTCCCATGAACTCTCCAGACCTTCAAAAATTTATCACAACACACAACATTCCTCCTTCGTGTAAAGTCTGGGCAGCTGGAATGTCCTCTTGGAAAAATCTTTTTAAACTTCCAGAACTCATGGACTTTATTGGTGTCACAAGAAGAAAACACATGCGCGCTCCCATAAAGGGAACTGTTAAATTAAGTATCTTGGGAGATTCTTTTTCCTTTCCCCTCAGCACAATTAGCCTTGGCGGTATAGGCATTCAAGCTGCCCCTGGATTTCGAGCAGGGCTTCCTTGTGAGATAATTATTCAAAGCCCAATGCTTGTAGAAACGATTCGCACTAAAGGTAAAGTTGCCTATTCCTCTAAAAGCAGCGGAACAGGGATTCAATTTGAACCCATTTCTGCAACAGCTCTTTCAACAATTGGTGGCTTTGTTAATCAGTTCGGCACCTAAATTAAATCCCGCATTTCGTCTAGGTTTTTAGTGATTTTCTTTTTTTTAAAGACAGTCGAGTCTCCAAGTATATACTCATTTCTAAGATGTTTTTCTTAAAGATTATAGAATGCTTTGAAAGAAATAATGTTGCCTATATCGTGGACGGATCCTACGCAGCAGCTCTTCATGGGTACGTCCAAAACCTGACTCAAATTCATTTTGTTATTGAAAATAATTTGCAGGGTCTCAGAGCTGCTGAAAGCGCCTTATCGGAATGTGGACTCTCTTTTATTGAAAAAAAATCTGGAAGTTTATACTTTCAAAATCCTAATGATCTTACAGAAGAGGTTGTGATCAACTCAAAATATTCTCATGATGAGTGTCAGTCTATCACCAAGATTGCTCTGGCTTATAAAATTCCCGTAATGACACTCTATGAATTACAAAAAAAGAGTGGATTTCAGATCCAAGATCGAAATCTAGTTTCAAAAAAATCCTTACAGCTTCAACCTATTGAAATATTGCAAATACTGGAAGATTTTAGATTGCTTAAAAAGAATCCTCTGAATCACAAAAAAGAAAAAAGTATTCTGATAAGCCTCAAAGTGCCAAATGGCTTGCTCTCTCAGTTTAAAACAAGTTGCTCTAGAAAAGAGCTTAAATATCAAACACAAATCAAAGAACTTATGTCAAAGTGGCTTCTAGAAAATAAATCGATAGAACAAAAAAATTCTGTCACACAAAAATAATCTGGTTATTCTTTTTTTGTTTCGTCTGTAATTACTGCAAAGTTGATTTCTTCTGAGCCAGCCTCTGTAACGGTGTACATAATCTTTTTGATAGTCAAAAAATCTATTTTTTTATCAGCCTGTACCGTTACTTTACGAAATTTTTTTACTGTATCATCCGTTGGTTGATTACCTACGACTTTTTTAATTTGCGTTTTGACGCTGCTATGGAATTGCTTTTCATCTTCTTGAATGGCTGCAACGAGCTTTTGATAAAGAGGACGCACCATCCAATCTTTTTGCTCTTTCACCTCGGTAAAATTAACAACAGGGGTTTGATCCAAAAAAACAAATTGATTAGAAACTGTCACAACATGAGCAGGCTTTAGCTCTTTTGTTGTCTGCGCCATAGGGAGCTGAACCTCTTTGGGAAGAAAAAGTACCTCCCCCGTTGTCTTATAATTTTGGAGCAAGAAGACAACGATCACCGTAAACATATCCACCATGGCAGTCAGAGATAAAATGGCAACCACTTTCCTTGCTCGATTCAGTTTTCTATTATGAGTGTCTCGTTTTCCTGGTGCATAGATTGCCATTACTTAGCCCCTCCTGCCGCAACAGAAATATCTTCAAAATTTGCTCTTAACAACATATCCATACCATGGATGAGATCATCATAGGTCAATTCTTCTTGTACTGTTATGACAGCATCTTTTTTTGTTGGGTACTGCTTCTTAACATTTGCAAGTTGCTGGCCAAGCGTTGCATCGTCATAATGACCACCAGTTTTCGGAATGGAATAATGGTTTTGCCCAACAATAAGCACATAGCCCTGACTCGTGACATCCATTCTCATTGCAACCTCCGGACGAGGTGGAGGCTCATTGGGAGTGGCATCAGTTCTTTTACTATAAACTGAACTACCAATTTGGATCATGGAAACCTGAGTCCAAACCGCTGTCACAAGTAAGAAGATAATACAAACGCACATCAGATCAATAAAAGGAACGATATTGAGCTCCACGTTTGTCTGACGTCCGCCGCCACTTTCTTCTATTTGTGCCATGTTCTCTCCAATTT
>JBDHWX010000148.1:0-4598 GCA_039810365.1 Bdellovibrionales bacterium
TCGGTGAGAGATTTCTTGATCTTTCCAAATAACATCTTTCATATGTTTTCTTGTGACAAGCTGATTTGCGTGTTCAAAGAAAAGCTTGATCATTTTTGTGTGGATAGGCTCAACTTCTATAAAGTGACCTTCGTGTTGGATTTCGTTTTTAAGAAAATCAATTATATAAGAACCAAATTGGACAGTTGCAGAATGTTGAAACCCATTCATTCTTCTGTGTAGAGAATAGCACTCAAGATAAATGCGTTCCATTTCTGTTTGTTGGGTTAAAACCATGTCGCTTCCAATTTCAAAAAGATCACGTTGTTGTTGAATGGTTGGGCTATCCATAACACAAATCACACCATGGTTATAAAACTTTGGAGTTTCTCTAACCCAAACTGTTTGCATTTTTAGAAACTCAAATGAACTTGAGATAAATAAAAATATTTGTGGGTTTTCTTTGTCTGCAAAGGAATGAAGATCGTGGGGTTTTATAAGAGCAACCTTAAGTCTTCCGCTTAAAAAAGAGTAGATAAGGTTACCGCGAATTGTGTCTTCTGAAACTATATAAATTAAATCCATGATTTGTTATCGTAAGATTTGTTGCAGAAGTTTAGCATTTCAAGACCAAAGGCGAATGCTTTCTTAAAATGAGACGGAGAATTGGTCTAAAAAAAGCTTTATAAGAAGCCCTGCCACAACAAAAACGAGCATGGGGCGCACAATTTTTTCCATTTTTTTGTTAGCAAGATGAGATCCTAGGGCTGCACCTAT
Source organism: Bdellovibrionales bacterium (assembly GCA_039810365.1). Classification (GTDB taxonomy): domain Bacteria; phylum Bdellovibrionota; class Bdellovibrionia; order Bdellovibrionales; family JAEYZS01; genus JAEYZS01. The sequence continues at coordinate 757 of JBDHWX010000148.1, forward strand.
AAAAGAAAGGGCCATCATTTTAATGCCCAAATTCCAATGAACAGAGCCACCAAGGGCGTAGCTTGTGAGCCCTCCTGTTGCAGAGAGGACATTTGCAAACTTAGAACATGCAAGAGCTACCATAAGGGGAAGGTGGGTCCATGAGATCAGGCAAATGAGCATAAGAGTGCCACCGCCTGGTCCAAAAACACCATCATAGAAGCCGCACAAAAAACCCACAAGAGCAAGTTTTTTGTAAGAAGGAGAGATACCTGCCTTATTTGTTAAAAAATATTTTTTATTTAAGATAAGATAAAGTAATGGCGGGCAGGCAAGAATAATAAAAATGCGGAAATAATCAACGGGGATAAGGTAGGCGCACTGCGAGCCCATGACGGCACCAATGCAAATGGTTATAAAAAATGGTAGAGCAATTTGAAAGCGAAAATGCCCGTGCCGGGCATATTGAACAAAAGCAGTCAAAGCAGCCGTTACGGCAATAATCTTATTGGTTCCGATAGCCTCAGGGCCTGGGCCCACCAGAATTGTAAAAACGGGTAAGGAAATAAGCCCGCCTCCGCCAGCAATGGAGTCAATGAATCCTGCTATAAAAATGAGAAGATCATATATAGGGCTGATCATGGGTAGGCACTATATAGAGATAATCCTTTATGGTCCATAGTGTTTATATTAAGATGACCTCTTATGGCTCAATTACGTATCTATGGTTTAAATGCAAGCCTTGCTTGTGTTCAAAAAAGAAGAGATCAAATCCTAAGAGCTTTTTTTGTACAAAATACGGCTGCAAAATTTTCAGCTCTTATGAAGTATATGGCCACTCAAAAAAAGGTTTATCGCATTGTAACTGATGAAGAGATGGAAAAAATTAGTCAAAGCCAGCACCACGAGGGTGTTTGTTTAATTTTAGAACAAGAAGAAATTTTAAGTGCAGAGGGTTGGTTAGCTTTATCAAAAAAAGAAGGCCAACTTGTGATTCTTGAAAATGTAGGAAACCCTCATAACATGGGAGCTATTTTACGTATTTGCGCACATTTTGGTATTGCAACAGTTGCGGTGTCTAACGCCAAGGTGGCCAGATCAGGTGCAGCACTTCGGGTTGCAGAAGGCGGTGGAGAATATGTTGAAGTTATTGAGTTTCAAAACTTAGAAGGATTTGTTAAGAAGCTAAAAAAACTAAATTATAAAATTTATGCAACAAGTTCTCATAACGGAAAAAGTTTGTACGAAATCACAATAACTAAACCATTTGCCATCTTGTTTGGAGAAGAAGCAAGAGGGTTAACAAAGGGAGCCATGGATCTTGCAGATCATTGCTTGCAGATTCCAGGATCTGGTAACGTGGAAAGTCTCAATGTGGCCACAGCGCTTTCTGTGATACTGGGTGAAGCTCATAGACAACATCAGGAAGACAAAAAATAATGCAGGGGCAGTGGAAGTCAGTCTTAAATCTTATTTTTAAACTATTATTGGCCGTTTTTATTATTTATTGGCTTGTAGCAAGTGGTCGATTTCATTTTAAAGGATTAGCAACACTTCTTCGATGGCAATATCTGATACCGTGTATGGCTTGTGTTGGAATTAATATTTTTTTATCGGGGGAAAGATGGAGGAGGCTTCTTTTGGCTCAAAAGATTCAAATGCCAGTTGCAGCCACTTTAAAGATAACACTCATTGGTACTTTTTTTAATTACATTATGCCTGGCGGAGTTGGCGGTGATCTCATACGTGGATTTTATATGGCAAAAATGAATGAACACGCCAAGACGGGTGCTGCAATATCGGTTTTGGTAGATCGTCTCGTTGGGCTTTACATTATGATTCTTATGGCCATTGTCGCCATGCTTTTTTATAAACAGACTTTTGAACAAAAAGAATTAAAAATTATTTTCTTTTTTTTATTCGCTGCGGCCATTTTATTTTCATTTTTTTGGGCCATCTTGTTTTCAAAAAAGAATCATCAAAAACAATGGATACAATCTTCAAAATTTTCTAAACTGTACAACAGTTTTATATGCTATCAACAACATAAGAAGTATTTTTTAGAAGCAATGATTTTAAGCCTTGTGGCTCAGGTCATATCCTTTTATTTTTTTATTTTTGCTGGCCATGGATTGGGGTACACCGATATTCCGGTGAGTGTTTACTTTTTTGTTTTGCCGCTGGGTTTTATTCTTATTGCAATTCCCATATCGATTGCAGGAATTGGGGTCGGCCAGGCGGCATTCTTATTTTTGTTTGACCTAGCTTTATCTCAAAAAAGTCAAATTGGCCCGATGGTCATTACGGCTTATCAAATAGCTGTTTTTCTTTTTGGCCTTTTGGGAGCCTATTTTTATATTTCACTTAAAAACGTTAATAAAACATAACCTGCAATATTTATATTGAATTTATTTGGGCTAACATAGTTAATAAAAAGTACGTATATTATCTTTATCATTTTAGAAAGTCTTTTTATGAATCGTGATTTATTAAATTCTGCCAGTGTTTCAAAAACTGCAATTGTCCTTAATTTTTTAAGTGTGTATATTGTTTGGGGATCGACTTATCTTGCAATCAAATATGCTGTTGCTTCATTTCCGCCTCTTCTCATGGCTGCGACAAGGTTTTTTGTAGCCGGTCTCTTGATGATGATCATTGGAAAACTGCGAAACGAAGTAAAACTTCAAAGTCAGGATCAAAGACTTGCAGCTATGAGTGGAATGCTCCTTGTTTTAGCTAATGGTTTTGTTTGTATTGCTGAGATGTCTCTTCCCTCGGGCTTTGTTGCCATTGTTATTGGCATGACTCCCATATGTGTTATGATTTTAAACTGGTTCTTCTTTGAAAAAGTAAAACCAAGCTTACTTCAATTTTTGGGTATTTTGATTTCTCTTTTGGGAATTATCTTGTTAACAAAAAATGATTCAGCCAATATAGAAAGTTCCTCTGCGATAAACATTTTTTTGCTCGTACTAGCAGCATTGAGTTGGGCTGCGGGATCTATTATGCAAAGAGGATCTGGTAAAGTTCCCAATATCTTTTCGTATTCAGGTTTTCAACTCGTTATAGGGGCAATTATGATTGGTGCTATTGGAGCTGTTATGGGCGAGATTGGTCAGATCGAAGTCTCCCAAATAAATAGTTTGGGTATTTTTTCACTTCTTTACTTAATAATTTTTGGCTCTACGATCTCATTTTCTTCTTATATTTGGATTAGCAGACATGTTGATCCACAAAAAGTTGCAACCTATGCTGTGGTCAACCCTGTTGTTGCGGTTTGGCTTGGTTGGGCCATAGCTGATGAGACTTTAAACATCAGAACTGTTCTTTACTCGATACTTGTTATCGTAGGATTATTTTTTGTTCTTTTTAAAAAAGGGGTTCCATTAAGAGAGGCATCTTTGTCAGAATGATTATTTGCCCTCGAGAAGTCTCACAAGTTGAACCTGATTATTTTCTTCAAAAGCTTTTTCAATTTCTAAGTTTTGTTTGTCTCGTCCAATAGTTAAGACAGCACGAACGATGCTACCATCCCAGTAGGCAACGGCACAATCATGGTTTTCTAAACTTCCATAGACTTGTGCCCGTGTTGTCATGGGGGCGTGGCCAACATAATTCATAACAAGATCAAACTGCTGGCTCCAAAAAAATGGAATATCTGCATACTTTTCTTTTTTGCCCATCATATTGAGTGCTGCCATCTGGCCTTGTCTTTGAGCTACAACCCAGTGTTCGATGCGAATGGGGTCATCAGAAAAAATACTTTTGTATCGAGCAACGTCGCCTGCTGCAAAAACATCTGGCGCATTGGTTTCTAAAAAGTCATTCACCAAGATTCCGTTATCTACAGTAATGCCAGCTTC
>JBDHWX010000149.1:0-4582 GCA_039810365.1 Bdellovibrionales bacterium
TTCAAATTTCTTCCACTGTCGCCAGACCAAATCCAAACGTTGAGTTCGATTGCTATCATGTAATAGGGCCTCCATATAGCGGCTATATTCTTGAATCAACTTTGGAGCATTACGAATAAGCACTCCATTATTAGCGTCCATGGCATAGGAACGAACATCAGCATTTGCAGAACCTACAATAATATCTTCTCCCATTAAGGTAATTTTTGTATGAAGAGATTGCTTTTCTCCTTTTTTATATTCGTAATACTCAACCTTTGCAGCCTTTGGACTCCCTCTTGTCTCTAATGCTTTAAACCACTCATGCATTTGATGACGGGCATAGAGGTTCACAATGCTTAAATCTGTTGTGTATATTGAGTTAGTCAAAATTTTAATTGTAACCTTTGAACAATCCAGACCTTCATAATCTCGTGTATATCCCGCAATGGGAAGTTGTATCTTTGTCATCTCTCCTAATACCGACATTAACTTTGCTGGCGGTAAAAAATAAGCGTGATGCATGTAAATGGTAGCAGGTTTTCCACTGACACAGGCATTCAGCATACCCTTTTCCCATATTTGATGAATCCCCTTACCCAATCCTTCTATTTGTCCCCTTTGTTCTAAACCCGCTTGCGCTCCATAAATTCTTTTACCTGTTTTGGGATCCATATCCAAGTTTTCGATATAATAAATATTAGCGTCAGAATCGATATCAAAAACAGGGCGTCCCATTGGATCTTGATTAAGTTGCGAATTAAAAATGGCTGCAGATTTATCCATATCGGCAAGGCGCTTTTGGAAACGCTCATGACGCCTTTTATCTTCTGGGATCTGCATTGCCGAACCAAGGCACATGGCCATTGTTGTCTTATACAATTGAGGGTCTTTAATATTTTTTACTTTTGTTTCTCGCGTACAAGTATCAAGAGCAACTTGCAAATCATTAGGTGCATGACTCAAAATATCTTTTGTTGTAGCCACCATAACTTTAAAATTCCACAATCTATTAAAAGATTTTTGAACACCTTCGCCCGAATCTGAAGTCATATATGCATAAACATCACTATCCATAAAAGTATATTTGCCACTTGGATTTTTTTCCATATGGTAGGAGTTTTCAATATTACGACCACCCAAAATCATTTCTTGGTTATCAACTAAAAGTAATTTTTCGTGCAAATAATCTGTAATATGTTCCCAATCATTCATACGATTTTCATCGTAGGGCTTAGCACCTGTTGGCAACAACTTATCAAGTGTATTAATTAAATTTGTGACATCACTGCCATACATTAACACGGCCAATTGCAATTTGATTGCAGCACCGATGTTGTTCCGAAATTTAACATCGCGATAAGGACTAATCAGATCAAGCAAATCATCTTTTTGCTCTTGGGTCATAGGCTTGCCATCTGGGCTTTTTAAAGAATCCGGGTCAAACTTAGCCCCTTCTATTACAGCATAACCAATTGTACCACCACTTTTTGTATAAATTCCAGAAAGCAGAGTTCCCGAAAAACCAGAATTATAATTAAATGCGAGATCTCCTTTTAGAGAATCAATTTTATCTGCAATCGGCTTTTTTTCTTGGACACAAGCAGCCTCTTGTCCCTTAATATTATTAGCTTCACTGCAAGCTGTCGTTGCATAAATCATGTCTTTAATAATATTAGGTGTTGGACGTCCGTAAAATCGAACCTCTAAATTACCTTTGCTTGCTTCTTGCATTGCTAAAAACAAATCTAAATCTTTATAATTGGTAATATAATCAACAAGAATACGAACTTTAACTCCGCGTTGTGCCGCTGCCAAAAGTGCTTTGGAAACAACCGAAGAGCTTTCATCGTTACTGTAGATATAATAAGCTAATTCGATTGAGCGAGTCGCATGACGAATCATATCCAAACGTTTTTGGTAGGCAATGATATTATCAGTAATGAGCTGAGTGGGGCCATCTACTTGAATCGCGGCGCTCATACTTTTTTGAATGTCAGCAGAGGTTAAGAGATATTTAGAAGAAACTCCTGCAGGTTGTCGGCCCGAATCTATATAAGGTGTGGAACACGATACAATACTCAAGAATCCCAAAGCAAAAAATACTTGGATCATTTTCATAAATTCCCCTCTTGTTCTGATAATTCAGGATAATTTAATTTTGTATTTAGGAACAAGCCACTCTTAAAAGACCAGATCTTTGTCGGGGAAACTTTTATGACTTCTATCCCATAGGATTCTCGTCAAAAGTCACATGTAAATATTTTATAGATGATCTCATTATTTTCAATATATTCGCTTTTAGAAGATAACCTTTGCTTTCTCCCCAAAATCTGGGATTTTTTTATTAAAATTTTTCTAACTATGATAAAACCCACAAAACTCCAATAAGGAGTAACTAAAATGAAATCTATTATTTTTGCAATGCTGATGGCAGTTTCAGCTTCTGCTTTTGCTCAAGAATCCATTTTAAAAGAGTGTTCTATTGCAATTGAATTTGAAGAAACACCTAACAACGCTCTTAACATAAATGTTAAAATCTATTCTGATTTAACAGCTGTTATGACCCGTAGCGCAGACGGACAAAGCGAAACTAACCCAAAAGCAAAAGTTATTTTATCTGAAGAAACTGTTCGAACAAATCTGAGCGCAGAAACAAACCCAGATGGTGAAAAACTTAATATCGGAGAAAGATATGTGGTACACGCCATGGTCCTTGAAGAATTTGGTAATAATGCTGGCCTCGATCTTAAAAAAGTTCGTTCCGTGAAAGTTTACAAACTCCAAGACACATCATCTACATTTGGAAGCGCCAGTGTTATTGAAGCTAGAGATGCTAACAAAAAACTTTTGGGATCGTTTCTTGATGTCGGTCTATTCGTTGGAGCATGTCAGTAAGACTTTTGCTCCTACATTCGAAGAAGAGCCTAACTTTTTCTTTTCCTACCTAATCAAGAGACTCACAATCAACGCCTAAGCCACCCAAAAGGTGGTCAGGCGTTACCCATAACTGGGTTATTTTTCCTTCTTATTATTTTTTTTACTAGCCTTGGATTCGATTTCAGACATTACGCCGTCATGTTTATCAAAAAACTTTTTTAGTAAAAAAACGACAGGCAAAAATAAAATTACAACTACAATCATAATTGTTCTATCAGACATAGAAATCTCCTTAAATTAATCAAAATTAAAAAACTCATTTATATATAAAAAATGCGAGGGGCTTAAAGGAGAAGAGAACAAAAAAGAATAAATAGATCTTGTATCCCAAACAAGGAAGTACGAAAAGCTTGCGTACTCCAAAATGGATGAAAAGAAAAACCAAAGAAATTGAAAGCAGAATTCAGCAAAGTATCTGTAGAGGTAACCTTTGGTTCTACCCGCTCTTGCTGAACAACATTATGAGAAATGTATTTAAGGCAATCAAGGCTACTTTTATTATCCCCGTGATAGTCACTTAAGGGCACATTCTTCCATGACGTATAAAACAAAAGTAAAAATAATACAGAAAAAACCTGAAACGACTTCATCTGCTTAAAATGTATCTGTTGGTAATGTGAAGTCTAGTAAAAACATATTGTAGCTAACAGAATTTATGACTGACCCTGTCTTTGGAGCAAGCACTCCCTTGACGGTGCTATTCAAAATCCTAGTTGGCAAGCAGATGGCAAGCAGTGGTTGAAAAACGCTGAAATTCCCAGAAATAAGGCTAGAGACCCGCAGTTCTCTATGTAATGTTATTAAATACTTAAGATTGTTGGTGATGTGCTAAAAATACTTTTTTGGCTTAAAAAAATTGGAGCGGGTGACGGTTTCACCCGCAATGTAGTGAAACTACTCATTTTCCGGACTAAAGAGAAGCATAAAGAAGCATAAACTCGATCAAGGCTTCCAACTGGTGTTTGCCAACCTAAGAATCTTGCCTTCAGAACCTGAAGGCGGTCCATAACTCAGTTTGTCAGTGCCACCCATAATATCTACACCTGCTTTACGCAAATAGAGGTTAGTGGTTTTCAACTCACTATGCCCAACCATTGCCATAACTCTTGCTAAAGACTCACCTCTAGCTAGCAGGTTGGTAATAAAGGTAGCTCTTAGGTCATGAAACTTTATAGGTGTTATCCCAATCGAGATACAGAACTCTTTAAGGACCTTTGCCTGTTCTCCATTCTCCCATTCCGGAAGACGTGGAAGAACAAATTCTGAAGATCCTGAAATCAATTTCAGTTCTTTTAAGAACTTCAAAAGTGCATCTGAAATAGGGACAACACGATTACGCCTACTTTTCGTTGGGCAATATCCATTTTTAGATGTCCATTGTTTAGTTACAGAAATAGTTTTTGCATCGAGGTCCATATCTGACCATTTTAAGGCATACATTTCGCCTGATCTCATTCCCGTCATCAGGGCAAATACCCAGATAGAATAAAATCTGTGACCAACTAATTTACCTTCTTTTAGCAAAACATCTACTTCTGAACTTGTAAGAACTTTTTGGGCAACTTCAGGCAGTCGAATATTAACTCCTGCGCATGGATTGCGGTCAATCAGCCCTTCTTCAACTGCCATCTGAAAAATTCTTTTTACCATTTTCAAAAGATTT
>JBDHWX010000150.1:0-4544 GCA_039810365.1 Bdellovibrionales bacterium
TTTAATCCCTTACAGAAGTCTTTTAGTACTCTTGCCTGTAGACCCTTTGTCCAATGTTTAAGCCTTGGCAGGACAAACTTATTATCTCCAGTTTTAAGTTTTAGTTCTTTCAAGAACACTCTCAAATCAGGTGATATGGGAACAACTCTGTTTTCTCTAGTCTTTGTAGGTCCAAAACCTTCTTTAGAAGTCCACTGCTTGTTTACATGGATGACATCTGTATCAAAGTTAATGTCTGACCACTTTAAGGCATACATTTCACCAGATCTCATCCCCGTCATTAAAGCAAAAGCCCAAACAGGATAAAAGCTGTGATTTGTTTCTTTTGCAGCTTTTAATAGAATCTCTGCTTCTTCAGCCGTTAAGACTTTTTGAACTGATTTTGGAACAACAACACTGATACCAGTAGCAGGGTTTTTATTTAAAATCCCTTCTTGAACTGCCATCTCAAATAATCTTTTAATCATTTTAAGATAACACTTTAAAGTGCCAGGCTTTAGATTACTGCCAATTCTTTCAAAGATCAGCTCATGGATGTCACTTTGCTGAAAGCTGACTAATGGTCTTTTATTCCACTCCAGTGGCACCCACTTTTTAACTTGGCAATCATAACTGTCGATGGTGGATTTACGCCTAGAATAAGTCATACGTCTAATACATTCCGTGTGCCAATCAGTCCAAGTCCATTTACTTTGCGGATCAGTAATCGTTTGAAGTTCTTTTTTAAACTCAAATTCTACTTCTTTGGCTTGTCGTTCAGATGTTATGCCACGTCTACGTTTAGCAGTTTGTTTTCCATTTAGGTCTTTGGATTTTACAAAGACTTCAAAAAGTTTTTTATTATCTTTAAAGTAAGGTTTAATCATAATTTTAATCTCCTTGTTGGAGACCAAAACCAGATTTCCTTTACCTCAAGAAATCTCACGCACTCATTTAGATTTTCAAAGAGCAATGACGAGCTATTCGCTCTCAAAATACTTATTGCCATAATTTATTACACTTTCAAGTAAAGAATAGAACTCTCAAATACGGAGAGTCTTAGTATTTATTTTTCTATCTATGCCATCTGGAATTTTTGTATGCCTATCATGTTTTTCTTTGCCTCAGCACGAGAGACAAATTGACTAGGTTTTTTAAAACTTCATTCATAGCTATTGAGCCTACCCAATTGCTGGGTTTTAAATATTTAGTAAAGTAGTATCTTGTTAGAATTATTTGGTTTTTCTTATTTCAAAATTAGAACTTATAGGAAAACGTTTACCTTAAGTTTTCCTCATGTTTTCCTTCTGGATTTAGAAGGAGCAAATTGCATTTTTCGCCATTAGCTAGTCTCTTTATTCACTTAACCTCCTCAAAAGAGGCGAATCAATCGGGTTTTATAATAAGGGTGGGAATCAAGAAGCGTGTGTTATTGGTTTTTAGGACTCAAATAAAAAAGGCCGTGGTTCAGTAGCCACAGCCTTCTTGGTTATATTCTGTAAAAGAGACAAGGGCTCGTTGTTCATTTACTCTAGAGAAATTTCCAAGATTGTATACTTATCTGTCTTGTCACAATCCATCGCGCAAGCAAAATTTGCGACGATCAGTTTTTTCGTTGAAGGCGAATATTTTAGTACCTTAATATAACCAGGGTCTTCTAGTAATTTGGTCAGATCTTGTATCGACCAGTCCTCGGTATTCATTGCCGTAAATGATTCGAACAGAATATAACGTTCGTCGGGCGAAACTTGAACCCATGCCAAAGGCTCCTTTCCCAAGCGTGTTTTTTTGCCGTCCTTCGAAAGGTGAAAGGTGTAACGGGCCAAGTCACCATAAACTTCTTCTGGACCTGATTCAATTGTGAATTTTTTGGATTTAGCCCTAAATATTTTTTTCGGTCCTAGAAGTTCTTCGCTAAGCGTTTTCCAATCTTTAATCGCTTTTGGAATGAGTGATGTGATTTCTTTATCTAGTTCGGATGAACGAGGAAGTTCACCCAGCTTTTTCGAATTCGGATTGGCAGAGGAAAATGACGAAAAAAACATAAAAAGCAAAATAAAAATGCTATTCTTCATTCCCCAATTCTTATACAAAACAAAAATCCTGTCTAGAAAAGAAATCTTTTTGAGCCTAAAAGCGTTATATAAGACATAGGCCACATGACTTTCCCGCCAAGCTAACCCTACACTATTTCTTTATTAATCTTGCAACATATTGCAAGATTAAGTATAATAAAGCTTATGAGTCGTAGGGTTTATTCAGTTGAGCTAAATATCAATGGCAAGCACCTGGAAAAAGTGGTGATTGATCCTCACTTTGAGGAAAAGCATTCAGGCTCAATTAATGACGAGATCATTCTAGATCTAGTGAAGCAGCTCGACGGTAAGACTTTTAAACCTGTTGATACGGATGAAGAGGGCTTTCAGTATTTTGTGAATGATCATATGGAGTTAGATAATAAGTTCTATAAACTTATTTGGCTTTTGCATGATGAAGAATTATTTGTCGGCATTGTAAATGTGTATAGGAGATAAGTATGCGCTACCCAAGTAAAAAGAAACTAGCAGAAATGGATAAAAAACTTAAAAAAGTGGAAGGCACTTTAATGGTTGGGCCAAGCTCTTCTCCTGTTGAAAAGTTCAGATGGGATCTATGCCAAAACTTAGTTCGCTACATGACAGACAAAAATCTATCTCAGGTGGAGTTCGCTAAGTTTTTACATGTGGATCAATCTCGTATTAGTGAAATTGTAAATCACCGCATTGATAAGGTTTCAACGGATAAGTTGATTTCATATAATGAAAAAATTAATCCTAAAGTTGAATTTAAGATTGCAAAGTAGCGTGTTACCCAAAAGTTACTTTTTGTTACCCAGCTTTGAATTTTCGTGAAATTTCTTGAAATAAAGGATCTGATTTTGATCTTCAGTTAATGTGTTATTAAGTATTTAGAAGGCTTACGAATTTTTCAAAACACTCAAAATCAGAAAAAAGAAATGGCGGAAAGGGTGAGATTCGAACTCACGGTAGGGGTTAACCTACACACGCGTTCCAGGCGTGCGCCTTAAACCACTCGGCCACCTTTCCGTACAACCACATTGATCTTTGATTTAAGAAATACTTACTTAATCAATAAATCTCTGAACATCAAGGATAGGAGAAAGATGTATTGCGTTGCGCAGCCCTTCTTTTTTAAGATCTTGTGTAATTCCTAATCCTTGCGCTTACGAATATAATGCCTCAGTCTTAAAAACCTCAGCCACCTTAAAAAGCCATAAGAAAGATGAAGTTTTTCTTCTTCTAGTGTTTTATCGGCTTCTCCAATCAGCCACGATGATTTTGTGTAAACAACAAGCTGATCGGGATAAACGCTTCTGTGGCCAACAATCAAATAAGCTGCCATAGCCGCTCCCGCAATATATCTTACACCAATGTCGGTTCCAAAAAGTTCAATTCCCATAAAGATGGCAGCAATGGGTGTGTTGGATGCAGCTGCCACAACAGACACCAAGCCAACGGCTGCACCAAGAGCCGGATTAAAACCAAAAAAATGGGCAAGAGCATTTCCACCAACAGCGCCAATTACAAATTGTGGGGTTACGATTCCTGCGTAGTAACCTGACCCAAGAGTGATTGCAACCAAAAGCGATTTCCAAAAAAATGCCAAAAGTGGAATCTTTGCTCCTGCAAGAGCTTCATCCATAATGGGCAAACTTAATCCATAGTAATCTATGGGTAGAAAAAATAAAAAGATGGCCAGTATAATACCTCCAAAAAGTGGCATAAGAGGCGGCCAGAGATTTAATCTTTCTCTTATAACTTGAGATAATTTTTTTATATCCCAATAAAGGTCCACAAAAAGCCTTGCAATAAGGCCACACACAACCCCAATTAAAATCATTCGCACAAATGTGGAATTTGAAAATTCAGAAATAACCGGAATTTTATAATACTGATAAGGAATTCCAAAATAAACACAAGCCTGATAAGAAACAGCTCCCGAAATAACAGCGGGTAATAAAAAATCATGTCGAATCCTACCAATAGCCAAAACCTCAACACCATAAATGGCGCCAGCAAGTGGTGTTCCAAAAACTCCGGCAAAACCTGCACTTACCCCACAAGCCACAAGTCTTTTTTGTAATTCTCCATTAAGTCTTAAGAGTCTTCCTAAGAGCGATGCAAGAGATCCCCCGATATGGGCGCAGGGGCCTTCTTTTCCGGCAGAGCCACCACTGGCAAGAGTAATGAGGGCCGCAACGGGTTTAATTAAAAAGGTTCGCATGGGCATACGACCATTTTGTTTGTGGACAGCTGTAATGGAAGAATCTTTTAGATGAGAAGGTTTAATTTTATAACCGTAATATAAAAGAAGTCCGTTTGCAAAACCCCCTAAAATCAAAAGACCTTGTTGCAAGAATCTTGGGCTTTCTGCGGTTTGATCTATAGAATAAAAAAGAGCTTTTAAAAAGATAGCAGTTCCAGCACCAACGACAAGCCCCACAAGAGAGGCCAAAAAGAGCCACTGGATCACGGTCACAAGCATGACAAAAGGTTCAATAGTAC
>JBDHWX010000151.1:0-4534 GCA_039810365.1 Bdellovibrionales bacterium
CCGTAAAGGCCTTTCCATGTTGGACCAACAACCTTTGACCCATCTGCAGAGTGACAGGCAATACAAGCATTAGCCGTTGCTAATTTTTTTCCACGAGCTGCAGGGCTCTCATTTGCTCCTGTTGCTTCTTCTACCGGTACAAATGTTGAAACTGCAGAGTTATCAGAGGACTTGTTTCCTTTATAATATTGAGTATGTTTTCCAGGGTTTGATACTTTAACCGCTGGCGGCCAGCCTTCTGTGTTCATTTCGGAAACATATTTTAGATAAGCAATCAGTTGGCCCACCTCTTCGCCCTGAAATGGTAAATTGGGCATAAAAGTGGATCCACCACCTCGTTGATCAATACGAGCCTTAGCCCCAGGAAACCTTTCGTAGTAGGCTTCTAGAGTACTGACTCCTGCATCTGCTGCCACTTCTTGGTTAGCAAGCTGAGCCTTAACAACAGCTTCTGTTGGCCAATGACCGGCAGAACCCAAGAAAGCCATTAACCAGGCGGGTCCTGTTCTTTCGTATTCTTTAGTAAGATCTGGAGCAAAATAGGCACCATTTCCAACGATAGTGTGACACCCCATGCAGTTATAGGCTTGAAAAACTTTTTTACCATCAAGTGCTTGATACTGACCAAACGATACTTGGTCCGGAGTCACTTGGCCTCTAGAATCTAAAAATGAAAAGGCTGAAAGTGCGATAAAAACTAAAATCAAAACACCAAATAAAATTAAAGCTCTAAGGCGATGGCTTGATTCGTGACAACTAACACCGTCTGGACAACTCATTTTCCACCTGCCTTTTCTTGAGATTGTGAATTCACCTGATAGCCCTTTTCAACAGCATCGTGCAAAAAGAGAGTGCGCAAACATCTTAGAAAAATAAAGAAAACATAAACCGAAAGAATAAAACCTATGGAAAAATAAACTTGCCACATGGTTTGCGATTCAGCCCAATATTCGTGCTGCCGCCAGAACGGCAACGACATTAAAAACGCCGCTACGCAAGCGACAACCGAAAGCGTAACGTCAATAATAATCTGTCCCATCTTAACTTCCCCTCTTTATAGGTGAGTACAATAATTGCCTTATATAATGGAAGTATTGGCGAAATATCTAGCTTTTGTCAAAAATATTAAATCGTATTTTTACGTTTTTAATAAGAAAAGAAAAACTCTACCTACTTGCAATAAGACTTTCGCCCTTGTTTTTACGAGTGCAAAAAATCTATTTCATACAAATTTGACAAGCATGAGAACGTCTGAGATTTTTTACATTATATTTGCATTGTGTCGCGTTGCGCTGCGCTTTATTGCCATCCGGCTATAGATCCATGCAACCTAGGACTGATACTCTTAAAAAATATCTTTAAAAAATTTTTCTCATTTTAGCTTTCGCTATAGGGCGGGTATCTAAGTTTAGGATCTAAAAAATTAGATTTTATAAGAATGGATTTCTTATAAGTGAACAAATCAAAACTTGCTTTTCCATGATAACGCCCCACTCCACTTTGACTAACACCACCAAATGGCAAATTTAAATTTGCAAGATGCAAAACCGTATCATTTACACATCCCCCGCCAAAAGATAGGTTTTTAATATAAAATTTTTGTAGCACTTTAGAACTTGTAAAAAAATACGAGGCAAGAGGATGTTCAAATTTTTTTATTATATCTAAAGCCACTTCCTTTTTTTTAAATTTAAAAATGGGTAAAATTGGACCAAATATTTCTTCTTGCATGATCGAACTCAGCAAATCACCCTTTATTAGAGTTGGAGATATCCTGAGATTTTCTCTGTCAATTGCGCCCCCAAAAATAATTTCAGAATCCTTTAAAAACGACTCAAGTCTTAAAAAATGATTTTGATCAATAATTTTTCCAAATTGCTTTAAATTTTTGTAGAACATTGAAATTGTCTGTTGAAGACTTTTTATAAAATCATCGTAGATATCTTCATGTACCAAAAGATAGTCTGGCGCAACACAGGTTTGTCCTGCATTTAAGAATTTTCCCCATGCAATACGCCTTACCGCAACCTCAAGATGAGCATCAGATTCCACAACACACGGGCTTTTACCACCCAATTCTAAACACACTGGAGTGAGATGCTCTACTGCCTCTTTGAGTATGATTTTCCCAATACGGGAACTTCCTGTAAAAAAAATAAAATCCCACTTTTGTTTTAACAATTTTTTAGAAGCCTCTTCACCGCCAAGGACAACCTCTACCTCATTAAGTAAAAAAACATCAGAGATTATTTTTTGTAACACTTTTTCTGTATATGTTGCTTTTTCTGATGGCTTTAAAACAACAGTATTTCCTGCAGCAATTGCGCCTATAAGAGGAGACAGAGATAACTGAAATGGATAGTTCCAGGTTGAAAAAATTAAAACCCTACCATAAGGCTCTGAGTAGATATGACTTGTTGCTGGTTTTAAAAGCCAAGGCGTTGGAACCCTTTGGGGCCGAGTCCAATTTTTTAATTTTTTAAGAAAAAGATTAATTTCTTCTAAAACAAAACCAACTTCGGTGAGGTATGACTCTTTCTTAGATTTTCCAAGATCTTGATAAAGAGCTTCATAAATCAAGCCCTGATGTTCTTTTATCTTATTTTTTAATGACTTTAATAAATCTAATCGCCTTTTATAATCTACAAAAGTTTTTTCTCTAATATCCATGAAGTCTTAGTATAGAGGAAGCTAGTCTTTGACAATATAAATTGTTTTATAGGCTTCGACTTGTTTGATAGAACCATCTTCGAGATAAAGAGGAGCTCCTGTTTTTTTGTCTATGGCATCCACAAGTCCTCTTCCAAGTTGGCCAATTAAATGAAAAAGATCTCGTGCCCTTTGAGGCTCAAGCCTGATACAGCCCGCTGAGGCTTCTTTACCAAGCATGTTAATGGGGGTACCCAAGACACCATGAGAACCAATATTAGCATTAAAAAATACAGTCCATGGCATATGAGCATTATTATATAAGCTAGATTGATGCTCTGAAGAAAACGATTCCGGAAGATAAAAACCAGAAGGTGTTGTTTTACCAGCTCGCGCTGTTGATCCATACCAATAAAAAATAAGACCAGAGGTTTCATCATAGCCTTGAGTTTTTTCAAACTTGTGACTTCCAATTCTTAAAAGAGCTTCTTTACGAAGATAAACACGAACCGTCTGCCCTTTTTCAATAAGGTCTGTACCTTGAATCGAAATATCTGATTTATTGGCTACAACCAAGGCGTCATAACTTTGATAAATAGGATTATAAAGTGGGGATGGAAGCTTTATGGCATCTTCAAAATTAGGGTCGGAATAATTTAATTTTTCGCCTGGTGACACATAATCACCAAATGCGTAATCATAATTGGCATTTTTATCTTGATCATAATCAGAAACTGGATAGGTTCTTGAAAAGCCAGAAGTAGAAAGAAATAAAATTGTTATCAGAGGAATATACGAATATCGCCCCATAAAAAAATCCCTAACATTATAGTTTTGATTCCCCCTTATACCACTCAACATAAAAATTCTAAATAGAGAGATTGAATTATATTTATTCTGTGTAATTCTTTTATAAAAAGTAAATTTTTTAAACACTTTTTAAAAGACAAGCACTTCCGTATTCTTTGTTAGTCTCATTCTATTTTCAATAAGTTTTCACTTCTTATGCAGTAAGAGATTCTTTTTAATCTTCGTTTGAATGAAAAAACGATTTAGCCTTATAAGATATTCATGTTTATAAATTTAAAAAAGGAGTCCTGATGAAGTTTCTTAACACCATATTTTTTAGTATGACATTATTACTAAGCTCCCTAGGCTTTGCCAAAACGGGAATCCTTATTCTTGCTCATGGTGTAAGCTCACACGATAGTGATCATATGCCTGGTCACGGCCATCATATGCCACAAACTGATCCATGGGAAGAAACTGTTCTCTCTATGGTTCAAGAGGTTCGAGAAAAAACACAAGTGCCTGTTGCGCTCTCCTTTGGTATGTGGGATCAAAAAAATTTTCAAAAAGGTATAGATCAACTTGTTAAACAAGACGTTGATGACTTGCGAGTTGTCCCACTTTTTGTAAGTTCTCATAGCGATGTCATTCGTGCGCAACACTATATGTTTGGTTTAAGAGAAAAAAATCCCCTCCCTTTCCCCATCGGAAGACTCACTATTCCCGAACAAATCAAAACATTGAGCGTAAAATCTCCCTTAGGGCAAAGCCCAGAACTCACGCGTATTCTAGAAAAAAGAGCACTTGAACTTAGCCTTCGCCCAGAAAGCGAAGAGCTCATTTTGGTTGCACATGGGCCCGTTGCTGATAGTGACGATCAACTCTGGCTTCAAGATCTACAATACCACGCTGACCATATTTCTTTAAAAATGGCAAAACACGTCCTAACCGTAAGAGATGATGCTGATGAGGACGTTCGCAATGAAATGACAGCCCGTTTTAGAAATCTTATCTTAGACATTACAAAACGTGGAAAAACTCCGCTGATTCTACCCGTTCTTATTGCTCAAGGTGGAATCGATAAGGGAATATTAAA
>JBDHWX010000152.1:0-4504 GCA_039810365.1 Bdellovibrionales bacterium
TAGATAGCATAGGTTTCACCAATATGTCCCATTTGCAAATTATTAATCTGAACTTTTTTTCGCGAATTAACATTTTTATCATCACTTTCTGTCATATTCATTTGAAAATAATCAACAGATCCTGTTGATTTTGTTCTTTTCACATCTCCAGTAATAATAACTCGATGAAATGTTCCATCCTGCAGCGGAGTATTCACAGAGGGATTTTGACTTGAAACCTGGTTAGAATAAATATCCCCAGCAATACTACCTGACCATTCTACCTTTGTTGTTCCATCTTCTTGAGCGACAAGTGTTGGAGTTTGAGCTGTTGGATTTTGCTGCTTCCATCTTTTGATGACTTCCTCATTGGTCACCCCTTGAGTTGATGGGGTAACCGTTTGAGAAAATGCAGAAGAATTGAAGAATAAAATCAGAATAAGCTGTATCAACATTTAGTGACCAATCTGCCCTTTTTGTTGTCCCTGAACTCTTTGTACAGGCATTTTTTGCACTCCAACACCTGGCATTTGCTGAACAGACGGTGTTGAAACACCAGCTGGCGCTAGTGGAGTACTTGCTCCACCAACACCCGGCATTTGTGCTCCTGGTACACTTGGATTTCCAGGATTTCCCGGCATAGGAGGTTTTGGTGGCGTTGCAGCTGGTACTGATGGCATTTGAGGGGCCCCTGGAGGTACAGGCGATCCCATCTTAGGCATCGTTATGGGTTGGTGTACACCAGGTGATGATGGCATTGTTGGCCCCGTCGGAACATTGACTACACCAGGAATTACCGCTCCTCCAGAATTTGTAGATCCACCCGGAGCAGGTGGTTTGGACGTATTGGGATTCATACTCTTGTCAGCTTCATTTTTTGGTATAGTAAGACCAGCTCCCGGAGCATTCATAAATTTAAATGCTGTATTCACTGTACAATCAGAATTTAAGGGTGCCGTCTGATAAATATCACTCATCTTATGAACGCCACAACCCGTAATACTCTCAAGTTTATATCCTTGCTGGTTTTTAACTTTAAAGTTTACAGTAGTACCTTTTTTAATTAATTGAGTTCCGCTTGGCTCTAAAGTTCCACCAGGGCTTGCAATAACTGTAAGGTTCACAAATGGTGTCTTATCAGATTGATTACTAGGCATAACCTTTTTACTACCAAGATCTTTTGTAATAGGGACAACCCTTCCACCTAATTCTGAAGCGTCATGAAAGTTCGTTTCAGCATATGCCTTTTCACAACATGGACGGATAACAAACTCCATTTTGGGATCTAATCCAATAGGAGCAGCACACTGTGCCTCTGATGCACGCTTGTTACCACCTAAAGCCTCAAAGCACTCTGCATAACTTTTTAGACTTGAGCACACAAGGTGAAAAACATCTTCTGCCATAGATTTTTGAGGTATCCTGTAAGGAGTACAACCCGATTTTTGAGCAACAGCTTTCGCCATTGCGATATCGGCTTTGCTTCTTTTGCTTAAATCAACGGGCTTTCCTTTTTGATTAGGATCACCAGCAAATGCTTTTTCATGATCAACCGCTCCTTGAGTCGGATCTGCAACAAGAGCTCCTTTATCTGCACAAAAGTTTTCTGCAATCGTAATACTTGGCTTTTTAGAGTCTTTATTTGGGGATGGATGGTTTGTTATACTTCCGATCTTTCCAACAGAGACTTTTTCAGGCTTTGTGCCTAAAGAACTCATATTGACAGAAAACTTATCATAAGCACCATTCATATGATTGGAAACGCATCCGTCGTATTCGATCTTAAGAGCAAATTCTAATTCCTTTTTATCTTTTGCTATCTTTTTGGTTCCATCAGGATTCGTCCCCGACTTAAAATTATCAAAATAATACTTTGTCCAACCACTAATGAACGGATCATGAAGCTTATCCATTTTCTGCCATTCTGATACAACGCTTTTTGCAGCAGTTGTACACTGAGCCATAATCGGTTTTATTTTGCTAATAAATTCATCTACGGCCTTGGTATCGGTTTCTGATACTAATTCTGGATGATATTGATCAGAACAAGCCTGAACTGGTTTTTTACAAAAATCAGAATACTTTATTGATTCATATTTGCTATCATTTGCAATAATGGTAAACTCATCTCTTCTGTTGAGGCAAGACATATCAAGAAGCAAGAAAAGTGGGCTCTCACATTCACAATAATGTGAATTTTTTATTTGCTGCTCATTTTTAAGATGAAACATAAAAAATTATCTTCTATAACCACAAATAGAGGTTGAAGTCGGTGAAATTCCGGCACTGTGCCGCAACGGTGATGGCTAAAAGGCCTAAGTCCGATCCCCTCTTTAAAAATAAACCCGAGCAGGACATGAACAAACGTTATCTATTTCTATCTTACATATTCCGCTTTTTTTCTATTTTGACCATTATCACAGGATTAACCTTTTCCCAAAATGTAAAGGCAATGACTTCTGCAAATTCTTGTCAGGCTCTTTTTTCTCATCAAAATACTATTCCAAAAACAATTCAAAATTACCTTAAGCAAAATCCATTTGTTAAAAACGCTCGTGGATATTCTATCATTATTTCGGTGATGTTGTTTTCAGCAGCAACCTCTAGTTATATTTCTTCAAAAATTGCAACCGACTACCCATTTATGACTTATTTTGTTTCTCAAATATCTATCTTAGGAATTGTTGTTATTGGTGCCCCCATCTGGGAACCTCTTTCTTCTTACTTTAGGAATTTGGCATTTAGACTCAACAAAGAAAACAAGACTTTCGAACAAAATGTACAAAGTAAATATCTTGAGGATCTATGGCAGACCACTCAAAAAGAATTTTCTATTAACTCTCAAATGAGCCGAAACGTTATTGCAAGCGTTCTAAACAATATACAAATCAACTTATTTCAATCTCACATGGCTTTTCAAAAGGGCGATTACCCCTATGCCGTTTTACAAATTGCAACAATGGCCGTAAGGCTTAGGACTTTATATTCAGAAATTGCACCAGATGATTTTCAAGTGACTCTAGCGTTTCAATCTATTCTTAAATATGAATTAAAAAAACATCCTAAAATTTTTAGTGATACCTGGTTAGAAATAAAAAAATTAGATTCTCATTTTAATCAGAATAAAAATTATTATCAAAAACTCTTAAATGAATGGCTTAAATAAAAACGGATGACACAGCTATTTTGACTCTATAGACTGTGTCTGCTGAGGTTGCAAAAGGTCTTCTAAAAAGAAAGCGGCAAGCTCAGATCTCCCAGAAAGTCCAGACTTAGAATAAACAGATATGGATTGTACCCGAGCTGTTTTCTCTGTTGTATTACGAATTTCGGCAATTTCTTTTAAGGAGAGCCCCTTAAGTAATAAAAGCGCCACTTCTTTTTCGGCTACAGATAGATTCCATTTCGTCATCTGTTGGTCTATAGAAAGAGACAGACCTTCAATATATTTTTGAGCAGCATTCTTCCAATTACGGGCCTCTTCTTTGAGTAATTTATTTTCTCTTACAGAATCCGATAATTTATGTTTAAGGTTTAAAGATCCCTTTATTAAATAAAATACCCCAAATAGGGCTGCCACACCCATTAAGCCTTCTACTAAAATATGCCAAAAGGTTACCCCCTCTTCTAGATCTGTTACAAGATCAATTGCAACCATAATGGCCACACTTATCAAGATCACTAATATAAAAAGGCGTTCTTTTTGATTCATAGCCGAAAGGTATCTTTAAATCAGCCAGAGGTCATTATCAAAAATAACGAACCCATCCCACCACAGATTTCTTAAAAAACGTCTAGGTATCCTGCCTTATAGAATTAGAACTTATTTTTTTATTTGTGATGATCTTGCTTTTTTTCTTTGTGTTTTTCTTTTTTGATTTTATGGCTTTCATCATGCCCATTTCCCTCTCCAATTTGCAGAGTTTGACCCAGCACTAGCAACTCCCCATTATTTGAATTAAATCCTTTAAAAAGATAAATTCCTCCAGAAAATACCAGGGCTAATAACACAATTGCCGCAAAAGATCTTGAACTCTTTACTGCCAACTCAGGTTCAGCAAAATCCTTTTTTCCTGTAACCATACTGAGAGCTATTTGATCTTTAAAACGCATAGAATGAAAAATGACACCCGACACATGAAAAACAGCAATAATCATAAACATATTGGCCAAAAATTCATGAAAATCCTCAAAAGTTTCTTTGCTTCCAGTAACCATTAGATACCCTGTTACCGCGAGGCCAAATGCCAATAAAAGCATAGCCAAGGCTGCCCAACTGGATGCAGGGTTGTGCCCTGCCCAACGTTTTTTTGAACCTGTTAGAATTCCAAAAAAATAATCTTTAAGTTGAACTGGACTTAAAGCAAAACTAGAAAATCTCGCATAACGAGAGCCGATAAAGCCCCAAATGATTCGCCAAATAACAAGGCCACCCAGGAGTAACCCCAATAGCATATGATAACTAAAAACAATAGACTCATCGTCTGTAGTTTTGGCAATAGTAAACGCTGTTAGAAAAAGACTT
>JBDHWX010000153.1:0-4490 GCA_039810365.1 Bdellovibrionales bacterium
ATGGATGAACAATTTGAGAAATGCAAAAATGAAATTGCAGACATGGCAGATTGGGTATTGCAATTGGAACAACAAAGCATCTCAACTCTCGATAAAGCTCGAACCATTAATCTGAACACATCTATCTATGGCTCCTTTGCAGAAATTGGTGCCGGTCAAGAAACAACCCGTTTCTTTTTTCAGGCTGGCGGTGCCTCTAAAACCATCGCAAAAACAATGTCTGCTTATGACATGGTTTTCAGTGATGCCATTTACGGCAAGGAAAAATCTGGACGATATGTTTGCGAAAGCAGATTGTTAAAAATGTTAGAAAAAGAATTTCTCCTTCTTGATGAAAGGCTTGGAGCAGTTCGCGGCAAAGATTCATGTTTTTTCTCTTACGCCAATACCGTGGCTGCAAAAAGCGCCAGTGGAATCAACGACGCCCACGGCTGGATGGGAATTCGCTTTCAAACAAAGCCTAGTGGCCCCTTACATGACATTGTTCTCCATGTTAAAATGAAGGATCCTCGAAATATTTTACAGCAAGAAACCCTGGGCATTGTTGGCGTTAATCTCATCTATGCTGCATTTTATCACCGTAACAATTCTAAAAAATTTATTACTTCTCTCATGGATGGTCTGGATTCTCGCCGAATCGAAATCAATTTTGTGCGTTTTACGGGCCCCGATTTTCAAAACTGGGACAATCATATTTTAAATTTATTTTTGGTGCAAAATAGCTTTACCAACGCTGTGACTTTTGATTCAAAAGGAAACATTGTTGAACCCGGTGATTTGTTTTATGGCAAGCATGTTGTTATTTTGCGTGGCAGGTTTCGCCCTATCACCAATGTTCATCTTGATATTATTGAAAGTGGTATTAAACACACCCTAAAAGAAAATAAAGAAATCACTAAAAAAAACATTCTTGTTATGGCCGAGCTTACGCTGAACCATCTTACGACATCAGAAAAAATTGATATTTCGGATTTCTTGGCTCGCGTCGGAACCATTACCGCCATGAATATTCCCGTGATGATCTCAAATTTTGCACAGTACTATAAGCTCAAGGTGTACTTTAATCAAATCAAGCATAACGATATTCGTATCCTTATGGGAGCCAATCAACTTGCTGAAGTTTTCAATGAGAAATATTATGAGGACTTACCTGGCGGAATTCTTGAGGGGCTCGGAGACATTTTTAAAAGTCAGTGCAAGATATTGGTTTATCCATTTAAGGAAAACAAAGACCTTCTCACGGCCAAAACTTTTCTTCCGTCACCAAACTTAGAAAATATTTACGCCCATTTTTTATATAATAAAATGATTCAGGATATGTCACCAAGCAACGTTCGCTGCCTGGACATCACAACTCATACCATCGTAAATGACATAAAATCAAAAAATAAAGGATGGGAAGAAAAAATCCCAGTTCCCGTTCTTAAGATTATTAAAGAACAAAAGCTTTTTGGTTATAAATAACTTGCCTTTTTGGGGCATCAACGACTGCTTCTCAATATACCCATGAGGCATTTCTTTCCCATTAGGTCTTTGGCAAACCCGCCCGACTCAATTTGGAAGGAAGCGTTTTTTCCATTTTTTCTGCAAGCCAATGTGATGTTTCTATCAGCTTCGGTAAGTTAACTCCCGTTTTATAACCCATTTCATGTAAAACATAGATAAGATCTTCTGTTGAAACATTTCCCTGTGCCCCCGGGGCATAAGGGCAACCACCAAGACCACCAAGTGAAGAATCAAATATTCTTACGCCAAAACGCAAACTTTCCACGACATTTGCGATAGCCGTACCCCGAGTGTCATGAAAGTGCATTGCAATTTTATTACTTTTTATTTCTATCTTTAATTTTTTCAATACCAAAGAAACATCTGCCGGTGTTGCCGCTCCTATCGTATCACCAATGGAGACCTCATAACACCCCAACTTTAATAGTTTTTTAGAAAGTGTTGCCGCAATATTAGGTTTTATTTTTCCCTCATAAGGACAATAAAAAGCTGTGCTGATATAACCACGCACTTTTATTTTATGTTTTTTTGCTAAGGATATAACGGGCAAGAATCTTTCAAAACTCTCTGCTATAGAACAATTAATATTAGCCTGATTAAAAGATTCCGAGCATGCCGTAAAAATAGCAATCTCTCTTGCTCCCGCCTGAATAGCACTGAGCATTCCTCTTTCATTTGGTACCAAGACAGGAAAGCTTAAGGTTTTTGTACTGTTTTTTTGTAATATACTCTTTAGTATTTCAGCAGACCCTCGCATTTGTGGTATTTTTTCTGCCGAAACAAAAGCTCCTACTTCGACATTTTTCAAACCTGCATCCAAAAGATTTTGAATAAATTCAATCCGCGTATCATTGTCTAAATACTTTTTTTCATTCTGAAGTCCATCTCTGGGACCAACTTCGACAATTTTAATTTTTTTCATTTTTTTCTTCCTTGATTTCCGCAAGCAATTGCCCGGCTGTAACCTGTTCCCCCACTTTGAGCGAAAGCGTACGAATAAAACCACTCATGCTCGCTTTTAAAGAATATTCCATTTTCATTGCTTCCATGACAATGATCGTCTCGCCGACCGCCACAGGGTCGTTTGTCTTCTTTTTCACTGCCGTAATCTTTCCCGGCATAGCGGCTCTTATTTCGTGTGGGTTTAAAACAGCATGTTTTCCAACCCTTTTCTTTGTTGACGTATCTTCTGCAATAAACGTCTTACCATGAACGTGAATCCATATATTACGCTCCACCTTTTCAACAAAGCCTTCTGTTTTTTTTCCCGCTATCTCTAAAGAAATTTTTTTCATACGAATCTCCAATGTTCGCTCCATGGAGATTTTATGTCCGCCTCTGCAGACGATGAAATTGACATAGAATCGGCAAACAAGACCGCCTGTTTTGCAAAGGCTTTTTCTTCTTCTGTTAAATCAAGAGGCTTTAAAGGTTCTGAAAAATATTTCCCAATAAATTGTGTTGTCATTTGGCCAGAGCGAAATTCCGAGTGATTTAAAATTTCGATAAGGTAGGGAATGTTGGTTTGCACGCCAAAAATAAGAGTATCCCGAAGCGCTTGAATCATTTTATCCATGCACTTTTCTCTGGATTCTTCAAACACGATCACTTTTGCAATCATAGGATCATAGTACGATGTAATCAAATCACCTTTTTCAAATCCCACTTCAAACCTGCGCCCCGGTCCTTCTGGAAAAAGACAGCTTCCAAGTTTGCCCGTAGAGGGAATTCCCCCTTGATAAGGATCTTCTGCGTAAAGGCGACACTCAATAGCGTGACCATGAGTTGTTAGTTTTTCTTGTTGCCATTCTACTGAAATATTTTGCGCACATAAAATCTGGGCCTTAACAAGATCAACACCCGTTACAAATTCTGTTACAGGATGCTCGACCTGTAACCTTGTATTCATTTCCATAAAGTAGTATTGGCCGTCTTGAAAAATAAATTCTACTGTTCCTGCATTTTTATAATGAACAGATTCCGCAATACGAATTGCATCTTTAGCCATTTTATTACGCGTTTCCGTATCAAGACTTGGGGAAATGGCCTCTTCTATAATTTTTTGATGCCGTCTTTGAACAGAACATTCCCGATCATGGAGATGAAAAATTTTACCTGAGCTGTCGCCAAAAATCTGAAATTCAATATGTTTAGCGTGATCTAAATACTTTTCTAAAAAAACTTTTGCTGAGCCAAAAGCACTTTGCGATTCTCTTTTTGCAGATCCTAATTGTTCAAAAAAATCTTGTTCTGATCTTGCAATTTTAAGACCGCGCCCACCGCCACCACCTGATGCCTTAATAATAAGTGGAAAACCTATTTTCTTTGCCTCTTTTAAAAGCGTTTCATCAGCTTGATCTTCGCCATCGTAACCCGGAACAACAGGAACCCCCGAACGCATAGCCGCTGCTCTTGCTGAAATTTTATCACCCATTGTTTGAATTGCATAAGAAGAAGGTCCCACAAAAATCAAATCATTTTGAGCACATTCTTCGGCAAACTTTGCATTTTCAGATAAAAAACCAAATCCAGGATGAATAGCGTCTGCCCCTTTGCTCAGCGCTCCCCGAATTACTCTTTCTGTATGAAGATAGCTCTCGTTTGTTGCAGCCGGCCCAATACAAATTGTTTCGTCACACATACGATAAGCTTTTGATTGTATGTCGGCTTCAGAGTGGAGAAGGATTGTAGAAATGTCAAGTTCACGAGCCGCCAAGTGAATCCTAACTGCGACCTCGCCTCTATTTGCAATGGCTAATTTTTTTATTTTCTTTGCCATATCTTATAACCAATTGGGCTTTCGTTTTTCTAAAAATGACTTTAACCCTTCTTGACCCTCTTCGCTCACTCGTCTTTTTGCAATGACACTTGCTGTTTCTTTTTTGATCTCCTTTGAATCAAGAATCTCAAGATCATTCAGTAGTTTTTTTGTACTCATCAAAGCAAGCTTTCCACATTTTTTTATGGAATGAATTTTTTCTTCT
>JBDHWX010000154.1:0-4457 GCA_039810365.1 Bdellovibrionales bacterium
TGCCACCCCCATAACATTATAATGTGGGACAACTCGGTTAGCTCCTAAATAGGAAAGAGTTAAAATTGTTCCCCCATTTTTCATAAAGCTTTGTGCGCGCCCAGATAGAGCAACAAGAGAGTAAGCGCTTATATCCATGGCAAGGGAAAATCCTGATCGACTCGTGTTGATAAACCGTCCGTCGAGATCTTTTCTGTCGGCAAAAGCCACGGAGTGAATGAGAATATCAAAGGAATCCCAGCTTTTATTGAGTTCTAAAAAGAGTGATTCGATTTGTTCATCTGATGAAACATCACAGGGAAGTACAATGTTGCTTCCTAAGCTCTGTGCAAGAGGGCGCACACGGTCTTCCATTTTTTCATTAACATAGGTAAAGGCAAGTTCAACGCCTTGCTTGTGCAAAGATTGTGCAATGGCCCACGCAAGGCTTCGTTCATTGGCAACACCGATTATGAGAGCTCTTTTAGCCATGTGACTTCTCCTTCTTTTAGGGCTCTAATACTACGCATTAACTGACCTTGGAATCAATGATAAAGTGATTGAAAACCATCATGCAAAGCAATAACTTAGTAGTCTCAATACACTTAGTAATGGAGCGTTTCATGACAAATCAAAATACTTCATTTTTTGAAAAAGTATATGTGCAAACCTCTAAAAATAAAACGGCAATTCTTGGTGCTGTCGTTTTAATTGTTGCAATTGTCGCAATTTATGGAATTTACAGTTTTCAGAAATCTAAGAATGAGGAGCTTGCCCAAACGGCATTCTACAATGCAGAAAAAATTTTAAAAACAGATCAACAAAAAAAATCTGCAACCGTGACAAAAAAAGATGAAAAACCTGTTATCGTCGACACAGCAAATGCGGAAGAAGCGCTAAAAAAGGTGATTGAAGACTATCCCGAAACGAATGCCGCATTTCAGGCGGCTCTTTTGCTATCAGGTCTTTATAGTGAAAAGAATCTTAATAAAGAAGCCATAGACATTTTAAGTTTGAAAATAAAGAACCTCTCAGAGTCTACTTTGCTCAATGGTGTTGCAATGCTTAAACTTTCATATCTTTATGAAAAAAATAAACAATATGACGAAGCCATAAAGGCACTAGATAAAATCATAACATCTCCCCAGTATAGTGAGTTTAAACCAGAGGCACTTTTAAAACAGGCCCTTTGCTATGAATCTCTCAATCAAAAAGATAAAGCCAAGGAAATCTACGAAAAAATATCTTTGGAATACTCAGAGACCGTTCAAGGGCAGCAGGCAGTAAAATATTTGAGTTTATTAACGGGACAATCTTAAGAGATTCAGATGACAAAAAGGCTTTTCTTATCCATTGTGTTTGTTTTTATGTTCGCAGCTTGTTCGACACTCAGAACAGAGCCGTCTTACAAGCTTTCTATTAAAAAAAATTGGATTAGACAAACAACCATACAAGAATATATAGGACCAAAACTCATAAACTCTATGTCACCACTCATAGTTGAAGATATGGTTTATCAGGGTAATGCCTTTGATGGTTTTGCGGCTCTTGATGCAAAAAGTGGAAATTTGCGCTGGAGGCTTAACATTAAAAATGGTGTGAGCTCGGGGGCTACACATAAAAAGAATATTCTTTATTTTGGTGCAAATGATGGGCAATTTTATGCAGTGAAAATTCCTCAAGGGCAAATTATATGGACTTTTCCTACGCAAACAAAAACGGTTTCAACACCTGTCACAGATGAGACATCCATTTATTTTTTGACGGGGACTGGTACACTTTATGCTCTTGATCTTAAAACAGGAAAACAAAATTGGTCTTATACTCAAAAAGATAATGCAGCCATAAGTATTTTGGGAAATCCTTCGCCTGTTATAGACGGAAACCTACTTTATGTAGGCTTTAGCGATGGTACGATTGCCGCACTTGATAAGAATAAGGGATTTTTAAAATGGGAAAGAAATCTGGGAGTTCCTCAAGACAGGTTTCATGACATCAGTACAACTCCTGCAATTTCAGGGAGTCAGCTCTTTGTTACTAATTATAGCGGTGGATTATTTTGTTTAAATAAAGCAACAGGAGAAATTCTTTGGAAATCTGATGAGGGTGGGGCTTCGGGTGCGTTTCTTCATAATGATCGAGTCTATTATTCGGCTGTTAATGGTCAGGTCATGTCTTTAGATAAAAATACTGGAAAAATACTTTGGACGTATAAATTAAAACAAGGTGTCGGCACAAAACCAGTTTTTTTCAAAGAAATGGTTCTCGTGGGATCATCAGAGGGGGCAGTAGATATCTTATCAAGCAGTACTGGGAAATTATTAAAAACTTACACTACAGGATGGGGAGTTTCGGCAAATGTCTCTTTAAAGCCTGATACTGACGATGTTTTAATAATGTCAAATTATGGTAATGTTTATTCGCTACATTTAAGTTGGCTGCGTCCACAACAGCAGTGGCCTTGGGAAGATTTATTATAAGAGGGATTTTATGAAGACTATAGTAGTTGCCATAACGGTTTTTTTGTTTTCTTTGTTGTCTGCGGCTTGCTCAAATAAACCATGTCGAGAGGTTAATACGAGCAACATACCCGATCATATATTAAAAAATCAAGGACAGGGAGTTGTTAAAGTTTATAAATATGATGGGACAAAACAATGTGGACAAGGTGTTGAGATATCCTTGGAATCTATGAGCAAACAACTCAAGGGAATCAAAATTCTTTCAATGAGTAAAAAAAATGATGGGCAAATGAGAATCCAGGTGTGTGGGGCAGCAACAGGGTATGCAAATGTTTATGAAATATCTGAAAAAGATCTAAAAAAGGCACAGTCTTATGGGTTCCAAGTTTGGGGATTCTAAAAATCTTATTACAACAAACATTATTGAAGAACTTAAAAAATTTAATGAATGGCCTAGATTATTTCAAGAGTCAGGTTATCAAGTCGAAACGTTAAGTCCAGTTAGTTTTGCTATCAGGCCCCCTAAAATAGCAGGGGATTACAATTCTAAAAAAAAGTACCAATATTTTTTTTCTGCAGTTCTTCATGGAAACGAAACCGGTGGTCTTCGAGTTATCAATGATTTTTGTGAGTATATTATAAACGAGAAAAATCAACAGTTTCATTCTTATGTTTTTTGTCTTGGAAATATCGAGGCAGCTAAAAAAAATGTTCGTTTTATAGAAAGAGATTTAAATAGAAGTTTTTTATCTCCAACTCAAAATACTTTAGAAGAAAAAATTGCTACGAATATTTCCAAAATTGCTGTTCAGGCAGCCTTTGCAATTGATCTCCATCAAACCAACCAAGAATCTGAAACACCTTTTTTTATTTTCCAGTATTCTGCAGATCGTATGAGGTGGGCTAGATTTCTTCATGCAGATATCCCATCAATTGTGTCTGGCAAACCTCGCCACAAAGATGGTTCAACACTTGATCATCTTTGTTTTGAGAATTCTACTATCAATGTAACATTAGAAATGGGCCTTTGTGGCTTTTATCAAGAGCAGGTTCAGTTTGCGCTTCAATGTCTTAAAAAAACATTAACAAGACAGATTCCCTTACCAAATGAAATATGGACTCATGTCTACAAGGTTATTGAGACAATATATTGGGAAAAAGATCAGATAGTTTTAAATCCTGGCCTTTATAATTTTAGTCGAGTAAAAAAAGATCAAGTTTTAGGAAAGGTTTTAAATCAAGATCACAAATGTCCCCATACGGGAGTGGTCTTATTTCCTAAGTATGGAGAGATCGCCAAAAATACGAAGGAAGTTTATACGATAGCATCAGAGATAAAGGAAGCTAGTGAGATATAACTTATCTTCTGATAAGTTATATTATGTTACCCTATAGATATCTTCTTTATTGTTTCTTTGTTATTTAATAAGTAAGATTCATATATTACACGAGGTTTTGAATATGGGACTTTTATCATTTTTATTTGGCAAGAAACCTAAAATAACTTTTACAGACGACGGTCGAGCTATTCATAACCACCCACAAAAAAAATGGGATGATTGGAAAAACCGATTTCAGCAAGACCCACACTATAATTGGCGCAATCATTCTGGTACCAAGGGCACTCCTCAATTTACACCGCCTAAAAAGTAATGACAGAATTAAAAATAGAAAATTTAAGAGCTGTCTCTTTGGTTCCTTCATGGACGGAAACGTTAATTGAATGTGGTATCAATATTGTTGGTAGAACCCAATCTTGCACCTATCCAGCAGAGGCTGTGGAGGATATTCCAATTGTTGGAACCATTAAGGAAGTTAATTGGGAAAAGGTTAAAAATAGTGGCGCAGATATTGTGTTACTAGACAAAGTAGAAAACCCTTTAAGTTTTGAAAATGAGTGCCCTCTACCAACGATTGTAACAAATATTAACTCTATAGAAAGCGTTTCGGCTGCTTTAATATTGCTTAGTGAAAGATTTAAAAATCAAAAATTATTTAATCTTGCCGGACGCTGGC
>JBDHWX010000155.1:0-4446 GCA_039810365.1 Bdellovibrionales bacterium
ATGCGCTTTTTCTTTTGTGAGATTAAGAGTGTCTTCAAGAGGAAGTGTTTGAGTCACTCCTAGGGCCATTCCTCGAGGAATAATAGTTACCTTGTGTACCGGATCCATGCCTGGAAGTTTTAAGCCTACAATCGTGTGACCGGCTTCATGGTAAGCTGTATTTTTTTTGTCCTGTTCACTTATCACCATAGACCTTCTCTCGGGCCCCATTAAAACCTTGTCCCTTGCACTCTCAAAGTCATCCATATCAATGACTTTTTTGTTGTTACGTGCAGCAAGAAGGGCTGCTTCATTAACAAGATTTTCAAGATCAGCTCCAGAAAAACCAGGCGTTCCACGAGCAAGTTTTTCTAAAGAGACTTCTGTTGCAAGAGGGGTTTTTCTTGTATGTACTTTTAAAATTTCAACTCGACCTTTAAGATCAGGCTTTCCAACCACAACTCGCCTATCAAAGCGTCCAGGTCTTAAAAGTGCAGGGTCCAAAACATCTGGCCTGTTGGTGGCTGCAATAAGGATGACACCATCGTTTCCTTCAAAACCATCCATTTCAACAAGGAGCTGGTTAAGAGTTTGCTCTCTTTCATCGTGACCACCACCCATGCCGGCACCTCGGTGGCGACCAACAGCATCGATTTCGTCAATAAAGATGATACAGGGAGCATTTCTTTTTCCTTGTTCAAAAAGATCACGAACACGAGATGCACCAACCCCAACAAACATCTCTACAAAATCAGATCCCGAAATACTAAAAAACGGAACCCCTGCCTCGCCAGCAACAGCTCTTGCCAAAAGTGTTTTACCCGTTCCAGGCGAGCCCACGAGCAAAACTCCCTTAGGAATTCTTCCGCCAAGATTTGTAAATTTTTTGGGAGATTTTAAAAACTCAATGATTTCTTTTAAATCTTCTTTTGCCTCTTCAACACCTGCAACATCTTTAAATGTAATGCGATTTTTATTTTCAGTTAAAAGTTTGGCTCGCGATTTACCAAAACTCATGGCCTTACCGCCACCAACCTGTAATTGACGCATAAAAAACATAAACATTACAAAAATAATAATGAGAGGAAGCCAATTGATAAATAATGATTGGAGAAAACCATTGCCTTCTGACTTAATATAATTCGGTGTGTAGCCGTTATCTTGTAAAATTTTAAAAGATTGTTCGTCAGTGTTACCCACAATAGTAAATTTGGTCGCATTATCATATTTATTTTTAAATTCATCTTTGATCTCACCAGAAATTTCACCAGCAGCTTGATTAAAACTAATAGAGTCAGGTTTGATTTCTT
This sequence comes from Bdellovibrionales bacterium, assembly GCA_039810365.1. Taxonomy (GTDB): domain Bacteria; phylum Bdellovibrionota; class Bdellovibrionia; order Bdellovibrionales; family JAEYZS01; genus JAEYZS01. Next base: position 1,290 of record JBDHWX010000155.1, read on the forward strand.
TTTCTTTAACGGCTGCAATAAATTTTGAATAATTAAAATCATTAATCGAGAGTTGATTTTTTTGTTCATAAAATTGAAATAAAATAACAGCAACAACAATTAAAAGTGCCCACAGCGCTAAAGTTTTTTGAGTCGATTTCATGATATCCTTTCGAATTTTGGCGTCACCTTATGCTAACATGGTTTGTTCAGATTCTAAAATTTCAGATACAATTCAATACCTTTGCAGGGCCAAAACATCATGCTCGCCAACAGTCCATAAACAACCCGCAACACGGAATGTAAGTTTTTTTTTGGGAGTGTCAAGCCGCTTTAAGACTTCTGATATTTGAGATGACGTATAGCCCTTAACCCCTATCCCATTTAAATAATGCGCCACCACTCTTTTTTGATCCGATTTTGTTAAAGTAAAAAGATCTTCCCTTAAAATTCTATCCTTTTTTATCACATCATAAAGTGACGTATCATCCCGAAGAGACTCTGCCAAATTCTCCAGAGAACGCATAAAACTCGACCTACTGCCAGGACGGTAACATTCTAAATCCTCAAGCCAGTTATTTCGAATCCAATTTCTGAGATAAGACACGTCACGATTTGATGGATCTTGAATATATTTTAACTGATAATGTTGAGCATAGTTTTCAATCTCACTTTTTGACCAGTTGAGTAAGGGGCGAAGGTTCTTCTTATCAAAAGCTGACATTGCGCTGAGTCCTTCAGGACCAGAGCCGCGAATCAGCCTGATTAAACGTGTCTCAAAAAGGTCATCTCGATGCTGAGCCTTGACTATAATCTTATATTCTTGGCCCTTTAATGTCTCATCAAAAAAATCTTCTCTAAGCTTTCTCAATTCGCTTTCACTTTGTCGAGATTTCACCTTTAATGGCTTATTGGTATAAAACGAGAGTCCATTTTTTGTAGCTAATTTTTTAGAAAAACTTAAAGCCTTTTGACGATATAAATTTGTTTTTTTTATTTTCGTAAGGCCATGATGAACATGCACTACAGCCATCTCAAGCTGAGGAAAATTTATTTTTAAAAAATGAAACAGAACAACAGAATCTATTCCGCCCGAGATAGCCAAAAGCACTTTTTTTATTTTGTATCTCTGAAGAATTTTTTTTGTTTCTTGAATCTTATCAAAATCAAATTTTTTAATCACGCTGCTCCAATAAGTGTAAAAAAGCGGCTGGCACCTTTTAGTCTTTTATTTTCATCGTCGGGAAAAATATAATATCGCGAATAGAAGCCTGATTGGTGGCAAGCATCACAATACGATCAATCCCAAGTCCAACTCCACCTGTGGGAGGCATACCGACATCAATGGCATGCAAAAAGTCTTCATCCATGGGATGAGCTTCTTCGTTGTGTGCACGGTCGACCTCTTGGTTCTTAAGTCTTGCCCTTTGTTCTTCTGGATCATTTAACTCCGAATAAGCATTTCCAAGCTCCATACAAGCTGCAAATGGTTCAAATCTTTCCACCAACCCTTTTTTTGATCGATGATTTTTTGTTAACGGCGAAGTTTCAATGGGATGATCGATAATAAAAGTTGGCTGCCAAAGATGTTTTTCTGCTACGAGTTCAAAGAGCTCTGCAATCATAATGCCTTTAGACTCTGACTTTTCTAAATCAGAGCCATGCTTTTTTAACTCTTTAAAAAGTTCTTCTTCAGAAAGTTTTTCTACATCTACTTTTCCATACTCTTTAATGGCATCAATCATGGTGAGTCTTCGCCATGGCGGTGTAAAATCAATTTCTTTTTCTTGAAACATGACCTTGTAGCTACCATTTACCTCTTTAATGGCTCCAGAATAAATTTCTTCAAATTGCTTCATCTGATAGTTATAATCAGTATAGGCCTCATACCATTCGATCATTGTAAATTCTGGATTGTGGGAGCGATCAATCCCCTCGTTTCGAAAATTTTTATTGAGATCATAAACTTTTTCAAATCCACCCACGATCAAACGCTTGAGATAAAGTTCAGGCGAAATTTTCATATAAAGCTTCATATCTAAAACTTTATGATGGGTCGTAAAAGGAGTTGCAGCAGCCCCCCCATAAATGGGCTGTAAAATAGGAGTTTCAACTTCTAAAAAACCACGAGAATCCAAAAAATTTCGAATATATTTAATAATTTTAGTTCTAGCTTCAAAAATTCTTTTAGTTTCTGGACTCATGATGAGATCTAAATGACGATATCGGTATTTTAGCTCAGTATCGGCAAGGCCATGATACTTATCTGGAAGCGGCTCTAGGGTTTTTGTTAAAATCTGAAATTTTTCACAGTGAATAGAAATTTCGCCTTTTTGAGTGCGAAAAATAAAGCCAGACACTCCTACAATATCACCAATATCCAAAAGCTCAAATGATGTTTGATCTTGTTCACTGAGCTCTTGAACTTTCACATAGGCCTGAAATGTTCCCTCTTGATCTTGAAAGGTAAAAAAAGCTGCCTTTCCCATAGGACGCTTGGTAATAATTCTGCCCGCCATTTGGTGTTTATGGTCTTTATCGGCTTCGCCTGTTTGCAAACCATTATATTTTTCTTTAGCTCCTACTGAATTAATTGTTCTTTCAAAGGTATAGGGAAAAGGATTAATGCCTGCATTTTTTAAGTCATGTAGCTTTCTTCTTTTTTCTGCTCTTAGAGGATTGTCTTTTTCTTCACTCATATTTTTCCTAAATTTTAACTTTTTACAAAAATATCCTGTACATCATGGATGAGTTTAATACTTTCAGTCTTTGGTCTTTGAAAGGCATTACGTCCCATAATGCTTCCAAAGCCCCCGCCTTTTGCAATTCCGCGAACCTCTTCTAAAATAGCATCTGTTCCTTTTGCAGGACCGCCAGAAAAAATCACAATACGTTTTCCATCAAAAGAACTTTGCACGACATGTTTGATTCTTTCTTGCATAGTTTGAACCGGAATCTTCATCTCCTCATAAACTTTTTTAGCTTCTGCTTGCTCAATGTGTTCTGTGGGAGGCTTCACTTTAATGATGTGAGCACCAAGTTGGGCTGCAATATGTGCTGCATAGGCAATAACATCAATTCCTGTTTCGCCTGCCTTAGATATATTTTCTCCCCTTGCATAAGACCAAATCACAACCACAAGACCAGCTTTTTTGGCCTCTTCTGCGAGCCTTGCAAT
>JBDHWX010000156.1:0-4369 GCA_039810365.1 Bdellovibrionales bacterium
GTTTTTTGGGATCAGCGCAAACGCCATCCAAGCAAGAACTACCACAACTTATTTATCAGGAACCACGCTGGACAATGAGTCAAAAAATATGGAATTGGATCTGGTTGGTACTTTCTTTGGTGGTATTAATAGGTTTGGGTATTTTTTATTTTAAAGAAATGAAAAATGATAATATTAAAGACAAGATTGCAAGACAGGTCCAGAAACGTTTCAAGGATATTTCAAAGTTGCAGGGAGAAAATAAATTGCGAGAGGCGGCAATTGCGGTAATAAACCTTGCAGATGTAGTTTTATCTGAGATCAGTGGTGCAGAAGAGGCGCATCAGATTTCTGATTTGTTGAATATGGTACCACCAAGTCTTTCTAAAATTTTTAATGATGAATTTCGAGTAAATTTAAAATACTTTGAAGCACTTGGATTTGCACCAGAAGAAGCAACTCAGAATTTAAAAGATCCTAAGCGTTTTAAAACAGAGCTAAAGGCCATACATAAAAAAATTATGGAGGCTTTAGAAAGTACACAGGAGATAAAATGATCAAGTTTATCATTGGGTCGATGTTGATACCATGGATCTCTATTGCGGCAGTTCAGTCGATACAGCTAGGATCTCAAGACGACATACCTAAGACAAGATGGATTTATAATAAAAAAGCAAATGATCTCAAACCCAACTTTAAAAAGCTAGCAGAGCTTAAAAATGCTCAAGTACAAAAAAATTATGATCTTTGCAAAAAGTTAGGAGTCTCTCTCTATGCGGCCAACACATCCTTAAGGCCGTGGATATTATTAATTCGATATGACTGCGAACAAAACCTAGTTCAACAAAAAAGAGAAACGGTTGCGGGACTTGTCAATTTAAATAAGCTTTTAAAAGCACAACAGCCGTGGTTGCTCACGGGGCCTTATCGTGATGATTTGAGAACGGCTTATGTCACAGCAGAGTTTTTAATTCTTGAGGGAGAAATGAAAAAGCAACCTCAAGCAGCCTGGGTCACGGCGGGAAATTTAATGGATCTTCAGGACTGGATGACAAAGCCTCAAAAGGCCAAGATTTTTCAGATGGCAGGTGAGCTTGCCTTTTTACAACAAGATTTAACTGTCGCAAAATCATATATATTAAAAAGTCTTGCTACGGTAGAGGATTCAAAATTACGAGATAAACTCAATGCTATAGAATCGGCCATGCAGGGAAAAACAACGGCTGTAAAGACGATGCTAGATGCAAGTCATACGGCTGATACTTCAGAAGCAGCGGAAACACAAAATCAGGCTTTGCTGGGAGTAGAAGAACAAAAAATTGTAGACCGTATGACCGAGGCTCTTAAAACGGGAAATTTATTTTCTGCAGCACAAGACGGCATGAATCTGATTCAAAACTACCCAGGTAGTGTTCAAGCAGATTGGGCGGCACAGAGGATTGGAGAGAGTTATTTATCAATATTAACCCTAGATGCTAAAAAATATCAGTCTTTACGATATGATTTTCTTCAGTTGATGAAAAAGGCTGATTCTAAACGATTAACAGATTGGTCTAAAAAAGTTTTTCGCATAGGTCAGTTTGGAGATGCAGCGGAACTTGCAGAGAGCGCTTATCTAAAATGTAAAGATAATTATTGCCCAGCTGAGGTAGTATTATTAACTGCAAATTCATTTTTACAGTCTCACGATCTTGATAAATCTGAAAAGTATTATAAATCTTTAATTGAGAATTACTCTGGCACTCAAGAATCAATTGACTCACTTTTTAATCTGGGAATGATTCAATATATTAAAAAGGATTATGGAAAAGCGTTGCTACAATTTGAAAAAGTGGTTTCTCAGATTCAATTTCCAAATTACGAGCTCAATGCTCGTTATTGGCTGTGGAGGACGGCGCAACGGGTGGACAAAGATCGTGCGCAGAGTGAACTTCAAACGCTAGTACAGAAGTTTCCGTTTTCGTACTATGGTTTGCGAGCAATATCGGATGCTAATGGTGGTAAGATTAGTTTTAAAAATTTTGATAAAAAAATAAAAATTAAACATCGTGTGTGGCTTTCTCCGCAAGAAAAACAGGCGTGGGATCGTTTTTTTATTTTATCGGGTGCAGGTTGGTATGATGAGGCAAATAAGGAGCTAGATCAATTGCCAACACCACAGAGCCCAGAGGGGCTTGCACTTATGGCAAGACTCTATGCTGCAGCTTTTAATTATCAAAAAGCAATTCGCATGCTCAATGAGGCTTGGGATCAAAACCCGGATATTAGGAGTATGGAGTTTATTACGACAGCTTTTCCAAAAGAGTTTTATAACTATGTTGAAGCTCAATCTAAGGTGCGAAGTCTTGATTCACGTTTAGTAATGGGATTGATTCGACAAGAAAGTGCATTCAATCGCACGGCGATTTCATCAAGTGGTGCTCTTGGACTTATGCAGATGATTCCACCAACGGCAAAAGAAGTGGCACAGACACTTAAAATAAAAAATCTTGTTATTCCAGATCAACTTTTTGAACCCGAAACCAATATCAAGATGGGATCTTACTATTTAGCAAAACTCGTTTCAGATTTTAATAACAATATTCCGCTTGCGCTTGCTGCATATAACGCAGGACCAACAAATATTAAAAGATGGATGCAGTCCTTTCAGCTTACACCTCAATCATCGTCGAGTCCTGAATACGAAGTATGGATAGATTTAATGCCTTGGAATGAGACAAAATTTTACGTTAAAGCAATATTGAGAAACTTTCTTATCTATCAACTCATTGAATCAGACCAAATTCAGGTCCAAGATCCCGTTTGGGCCTCTACGCAGGGTTGAAACTCGATATAAAGTAAGTTAATCTAAAGACTGTCAAAATGATCAATCAGGACGGAGAATCGTGATGAAGTATTTTATTCTTGTAGCGGGCCTCATATTTCTTAGCTCATGTAGTTCTTTGAGCACAAAACACAAAGGTAGTGTTGGGAAAATGGCTACAGATTCTGACGATGAAATTGTACAAATTCCTGTTGATCCTGATGAACCCAATGTATTGCCCATTGATGCAGATGATGGAAGTGACACCGAGCAGGTGACAAAAGAAGATGGTGCAGGAGACGAGACTGTTGCAAATGCTGAAGATAGTAGTAGCGTACTCAAGCAGTTGGATGAAAAAAGTTTTATATCATTAAAAAATTATCCCAATATTCCCCATCACTATAATCGATACGTTCAAAAATGGTTGGACTACTTTCAGGGTAAAGGATCAAAGGTGATGGCTCGTTATCTTGAAAGGTCAGGGAAATATCTTCCTCAGATTCGTAAAATTTTGCGAGATAATGGTTTACCAGAAGATCTTGCCTATATTGCTCTCATCGAATCTGGATTTACATACAGCGCTCGCTCACATGCTGGAGCTGTTGGCCTGTGGCAATTTATATCTCCAACAGGAAAACATTACGGCTTGCAAATTAATCCGCTTGTTGACGAGAGAAAAGATCCTATTAAGGCAACACAAGCGGCCGTTCGTTATTTTCGAAGTCTATATAATGTTTTTGGAAATTGGTATTTTGCCTTTGCGGCCTATAATAGTGGCGAAAACAGAATGTTTCGTGCTCTCATGAAACATGATTCAAGAGATTTTTGGACTCTGGCAGAAGCAAAAAAACTACCCAAAGAAACGGTCAACTATATCCCTAAATTTTTAGCAGCAAGAATGATTGCTAAAAATCCAGAACGCTATGGCTTTACAGATCTTCAGTACGAAGAAGAAATTCCATACTCTGAAGTTGTAGCAAGTAAAACGGTCAATCTTAAAACAATGGCTCAAAATATGGGGATTGATTATAAAGATTTAAAAGATTTAAACTCACAGTTTAACTCCGAATTTGCTCCAGTCATAAATGGAAAAACAATAACGCTTAAAGTACCAAGTCAATTTACAGATAAAGCAACTCTTGCTATGACACAAAGTTATGTAGAAGGAAATCGTTGGATTGCTTCTGTTCAGAATAACGATACATATCGTTACAGAGTTCGCCATGGAGATTCATTATATAAAATTGCAAGACGTCACAATACGACTGTTGTGAAGCTTCGTAAAATGAACAACTTGGGACAACGCTCTTCTCTTAGAGTTGGGCAATATATTAAGGTTCCAGAGAGTTATACCCAACAAAAAAAACTTATAGAAGACCTTAGGAGGTCTCTTAAAGATACTCAAACAGCTAAAAGAGACCCTCAAAGCTCTCGACATAAAAACAATCCAAAAGCAAAATATGTCGTTGTCCGCAGGGGAGATACGTTAACAGGAATTGCAAAAAAATATAATATATCTCTTAATAAGATTTTGTCTATGAATGGGAAGTTAAAATCTCGCTCAAAACTTGTTGCCGGAACCAAACT
>JBDHWX010000157.1:0-4280 GCA_039810365.1 Bdellovibrionales bacterium
TGGAGGAGGTCTTGGGATACCTTATGATGGTCAAAAAGGCGTTTCTCTTCAAGAATACGGCCAGATGGTCGAAGACCTCTTGTTGCCACTGGGATGTCGTATATTGTGTGAGCCGGGGCGAATCTTGGTAGGCCCTTTTGGTACTCTTTTAACACGAGTTGAGTACATAAAAAAATCACCCTACAAAAACTTTGCAATTGTTGATACAGGGATGCATCATCTGATTCGACCAGCTCTTTATCGTGCCATTCATCGTATTCAAAAGGTATCTTCTGGCCAAGAAGAGACTTCAGAGCTCTATGATATTGTGGGACCTATTTGTGAGTCTTCAGACTTTTTGGGTAAAGACCGCTATTTGCCTCTTCTTAAGCAGGGGGATATTTTAGCTATTCTTGATGCCGGAGCTTATGGGATGTCCATGTCTTCTTTTTATAATCATCACGAATTGCCAAAAGAAGTTATTTTTGAAAAAAAGAAATAACTTTTCAAAAATCATTTCGAGATATTAATTTTCAATAACAACAAAGTGAGACTTAAGATCTTTAAGAGCCATAATCCATTCACGTTGGGCGACTTCTGGAAACTTGGCCTGTAGTGTTTGAATAAGCCCCTTTTTTATCATGCGCCCATCACGAAGTTCATCAATAATGATGGCGTGATTTTCGTTTCCTTTAAGGTAACAGAGTTTTTGATTTTCTGTATTTTTTGAAAGGAAAAGCAAATTTTTATTTTTTAAAGGATTTTCTTTGATAGAAACTTTTTTTCCTATGATACCCGTAACATAATTGTGAATTTCGTATTCTAAACGAAGAGCTTGAGAGATGGGGTTGATGTAGATTTCTGTTGTCAGATCTGTATAGATTGATGACCTAAATGGGGTTGTTTCTTGAGAAATCTGGTAGCAGCTAAACTCATAATCAAGTAGCTCAATAGCCCAGGGTTCAATACTCAATTTCTCTGAATATTTTTTTAGAAAAATAGGGATATAAAGTAGGTTTTCCGTGAGGTCTTCTTCGTTGATTTGAAGTTCCTGAAAATAAAGTGGAAATTTATCACTAAAAAACTTTTCACCCAGTACGAGAATGCTAATGGGAGCAATTTTTTTAAGTCGACTGATATAAAACGAAAAGTCTTTTGTTTTAAAATCAGAATTGATCATAGACTTAATTTTGTACATAAACTCACTATTTAAAATATCCATATGCCCCCAAAAGTTGACTTTACGACAACTTGCCTACCATTTTATTTTGAGAAAAAAAGATAATCACCAACTCTCTTTAAAATTGAGGCGTCGCGCACCCCTTTTGTTTTTCTAAGAGATTTCAATATTTTAAAAAAAAACTCTTATGTGTCTCTTGAGGAAATTAAAAAATTGCTTAATGTGAAAATTGGCTTGTCGAAAACTTTTGCCATTTTGCAATCATATTGGCAGTGAGTTTAACATGGCAAATGTAGCCATGAGAACTCATCTCTTGATGTTGTATTGTTCCATCTTTGGTGAGTTCAAATAAAAGCTGCTTATCTGCAAGCGGAATAAAGAGCTCTACGGTATATTCCCTAGAATCAATGGCTTTGACCATTTCACTTTTGAGTTGATCAAGTCCTGTCCCTTGAGCGGCACTCACAAAGACGCGGTTTGGAACATCACGAATTTGAAACTTTCTTTCTAGTGGAGCTTTATCGATTTTGTTAAAGACGTGAATAATGGTTTTATGATCCCATTTTAGCTCTCGAATGATGTCGTTAACGGTTTGCATCTGTTTTTTCCATTGATTGTGGGCAAGATCTATAACGTGAACGAGAACATCACTGCTGCCAGATTCTTCAAGTGTTGCTTTAAAAGCTTCAATTAACTTTGTGGGAAGTTTATTGATAAAACCCACAGTATCAATAAGAACGGCCGTGTAGGGCGGGATTTCGATTTTTCTAGTTGTAGGATCAAGGGTTGCAAAAACTTGATTCATGGTCAAGACATTGGCTCCCGTTAGAGCATTCATGAGAGTGCTTTTTCCGGCATTGGTGTAACCGATGAGAGCAAAGCTTGGAGTTTGATTTTGTTGACGACGGTTTCTCCTTGTCTGTCTGGCCTTTTCAACGTCTTCAAGTTTTTTCTTAATTATGGCAATGCGATCTCGAACTTGTCTTCTGCCAAGCTCAATTGCTTTTTCACCAGGACCAACGGTTCCAATACCGCCACCTTGACGAGAAAGAGACCCATGCCATGCACCGACTTGGCGAGAGTATTGATCTAAAAGTTGGGCGAGTTCAACTTGTAGTTTTCCTTCGTGGCTTTGAGCTCTTTGAGCAAAGATATCTAAAATGAGTTGTGTACGATCTAAAACAGGAACGCCCACAATTTTTTCAAGGTTTCTTGCTTGTACACCCGTGAGCTGGTGATCAAAAATAGTGAGTTGAGCCTTTGTTTCTAGGATTAAATTTTTTAGCTCTTCGACTTTGCCTTGGCCAATGAGGGTTGCGGGGTTGTATTTGGGAAGGGTCTGGGTCAGAGTCCCAACAACTTCGCCACCGGCAGCTTCTGTTAGCTCTCCCAGTTCGCCAAGACTTTCTTTGATATCGAAAAAGTTTTCGGTTTTAAGGCCTAGGCCTACAAGAACTGCTTTTTCTTTTTTCTTCATCGATTGGCTTTCATCTCCCGAATGGCCTGAACTTGTAATGCCGTCAGAGCCACAGTATTGACTATATCATTAACGCTGCAAGAACGCTGCATAGTATGCGCAGGTTTTCTAAGACCTAGCAAAAAAGGCCCCAGGATTTCGGCATTACCTAGACGTTGGAGCAGTTTATAAGAAATATTTCCAGAGTTGAGGTCTGGGAAAATTAAGATATTGGCGCCTTTTTTAATTTCTGAAAAAGGAAACTGTTCGGCAATAATATGAGGCTCAACGGCAGTGTCAGCTTGCATTTCTCCATCGATGATGATGTGAGGGTATTTGTCTTTTACAATTTCTGCGGCATGCTTCATTTTTAAAGGAGATTCGTGACGGCCAGCAAAGTTGGAGTAACTGAGCATGGCAATGCGAGGCTCAATTTCAAAGTACTGGGCAATTTCTGAGGCGTGAATGGCAATTTCGGCAAGATCTTCGGCAGAAGGTTCGATATTGAGTGTACAATCTGCAAAAAATAAAACTCGATCCTTTAAAACAACAATGATTAAACCAGAAGCCACCCCTCTTTTTGTGCGTCCAATGATTTCTAAGATGGGGCGAACCGACGTTGGGTAATTTTGTGTCACGCCATTAATGACTCCATCAAGATCGCCAAGATGAGTTGCCATGGTTGCAAAATAATTAGGGTCTCCCATAAGACGTAGACTTTCGGCTACATTAACACCCTTTCTCTTTCTCATTTCAAAAAGAGTTTGGGCATAGAGATGAAGATTGGGGTGGTGACTGGGGCGAAAAATTTCAACATCATTAAGTTGTGTTAAGCCAAGAGATTGAATTTTCTTTGTGATCACTTCTGGATATCCAAATAAAACAGGACGCGCAATTTGTTCTTCTAAAATGATGGAACAGGCCTTTAAAACTTTTTCGCTATGGGCCTCTGGAAATCCAATTTTGGGAAGATCAAAATTAGATTTTTTAGCAGCCGTCTTGACTTTGTTGATAGCAGAACGAATAAAACTTTTTGCAGCACCCTGAAGAGATTCAAGCTTGTCGTGGTATTTTTCAAAGTCGTCAATGGGGGTCTGGGCTACGCCGCTTTCCATGGCGGCCTTGGCCACAGCAGGTGCCACCCAGAGGAGAACCCTTGGATCAAATGGTTTGGGAATAAAATATTCTGGACCAAACTTAAATTGTTTTCCACCATAGGCTCTAGAAACGCTTTCTGGAACTTCTTCTCTGGCAAGTTTTGCAATGGCCTGAACGGCTGCAAGCTTCATTTGTTCGTTGATTTGGGTGGCGCGAACGTCAAGCGCTCCTCTAAAAATAAAGGGAAAACCTAAGACGTTATTGACTTGGTTGGGATAATCACTGCGACCTGTTGCCATCATAACATCAGGTCTTGCCTGAAGAGCTTCTTCGGGCATGATTTCGGGGTCGGGATTGGCACACGCAAAAACGATGGGTTTTGCATTCATTTTTTTGAGCATTTCGCCCGTTACGGCACGTGCCGTGCTTAGTCCTAAAAAGACATCGGCTCCATCAAGAGCTTCTGTTAGAGTTCTCTTCTTGGTTTCTGAGGCAAACTCTTCTTTCCATGGATTCATTCCTTCGGCGCGCCCTTTGTAAATAACACCTTTAGAGTCGCACATGATA
>JBDHWX010000158.1:0-4267 GCA_039810365.1 Bdellovibrionales bacterium
AAGTCTTTTTTATGGCTCCGATGCTGTAGGCGGTGCTGTCAACCTTAAATCCAAAAAGCTTCAACGGCCAGTAGCTGAGGTAGGGCTTGCCTCCAATCAAGAAGCATCTCTCTGGCTTGCTACTCCAATGCCTAAAAAAGATGATCGGTATATGCAAATCTCTTTTTTTGGACAAACAAATCCGGGTGATTATCTCTATATTGATCCATCTTATGGAAAAACGAGGCGTCAACATAATAAGTCCCAACTTCAAAGATACTCTCTTGAGAGTTATCGCAATTATAGAAAAACAGAAGTCTCTTTTAACGTCATGTATGCAACCTCTCAGGGGCAAAATCCAAGCTCTATTCCTCTAAATCCAAGCTTTGAAAACGATTATAAAAGAAGTGGAACCCTTGTCGGCATAGATCTACAACATCATTTAAACCATAATATAGATCTTCTTTATAAATATAATTCTGTTTATTCTCGCTATAAAGAAGACTCTGGCGGCTCTAGAACAACTACTGATAGTGATAAAACTATCCACACCGCCATGGCTTCTTTTGCTCTTTCTGGTAACCACCAGATTGATGTTTTAACGGATTTCTCTTCAGATCATTATCAAACAGATTATGGTTCTCGTCTTGATAAAAAAAATGACCACTTTGAACATGGACTAATTTGGCGTGGACAATTTGAACAAAACAGTTTTGTGCTCGCTGGCACGAGATTTTTACCCGATCAAAATGAATTTTTAAAAAATATTTTGGTCAAACAAGTTTTTCCACAACATTTTATATGGGCATCCTACTCCGAGGGAATTCGCCTACCAAGTTTTTCTCAGCTCTATGCTAACGATGGATTTTTTATCGGCAATCCCAATCTCAAGGCAGAATCTTCTAATCAAATCGAAGTCGGCATTGAGCGCCCCATGCGCAATCATCCCAACCAATGGTATGACTATTTAAGACTTAAACTTTCTTTTTATACCATTGATTATGATAATTTTATTCAATACGTTCCCGTACCTTCTCCTTATTCGCTAGAAAATGTCGAAGGTGTAACCTCTCAAGGCGTTGAGTTTTTAACAAGCTTTGATTATGCCATTTATCACGGCCAACTTTCTTACACCCTACAAAGCGTACAAGATAAAAAAACAGGAAAAGATGTGCCCCTTGTCCCACACAGCCAGGCTTATCTTCTTTTGGGCGCCCAACTTTCTGCCTTTGTTTTTGAAATTCAAAATAATTTTTGGAGCACTTATAAATTAGACAACACACACAAAGAGGACTCTTGGCTTACAACAGATTTCTCAATTCGTACGGCAAACTTACAAAAGTGGTCTTTCCGAGCCGGCGTACAAAATATTTTTGATACTCAAAGAAATCTCGCCTTTGGTTACCCAGAACCCGGTCGAAGATATTTTCTTTTTGCTCAAAGAGAGTTTTAATGCGGCTCTTGCTTCTTTTTTTCTTTTTTATTTTTTCTCAAAATGTATTTGCAGCTTGCATTGTGAGTCTAAATCCCGCCTTAACAGAAACACTTTTTCGTCTTGGGCTTCAAAAAGAGATCTGCGGAACAACAAGCTTTTCAAATTTTCCAAAAGAGGCAGCCCTTCTTCCGCAAGTCGGTTCTTATGTTAGGCCCAATATCGAAAAAATTATTTCTCTACGCCCAACTCATGTCCTGGCTTTTCAAGAAGGGGATATCACAATTAAAAAATCTTTGGAGCGTGCAAAGCTCAATATCATTACATTTCAGGAACCTTCCCTTGAACAGTTTTCTGATTTTATTTTAAAACTTGGAAAAATTTTTCAACAAGAAGACGCGGCCAAGGAACTTGTTCAAGAATGGACAAGCCAACTTAAGCTTTTAGAAAATTTTAAACTTAATAAAAAAATTCTTGTCGAAGTGGATCATGATCCTATTTTTATTGCTGGCAATAAAACTTTTCTTTCCGATATTTTTAAAAAATGCGGATTACAAAATGTCTATGGTCATATTGAAGGATATCGTCGAGTCCCAAAAGAGAGTTTGCTCAATCAAAAACCAGATATTGTTTTAACCATTGAGCAATCTGAGCCATCGTTAAAACGAAAAAACTTTTGGAAGACTCTGCCCTCAACAAAAAATGCACTTATTGTCTATGGAAAAGCTGACCTTTTGAGTCGATTGGGGCCAAGGCTTCCTCAAGCCGCCTTGCAGATATGCGAACAAATCAAAAATTCCTCTGGCCTTTAATCATCGCTAATGATTTAAGAAATATCTGTGAAAAAAATCTTTTTACTCCTTTTGCTCAATATCACTTTTATTTTTATTTCTCTTTCTGTTGGGGCCGCTCATATTTCAATAAGTGATCTTTGGAGTTCTCTTTTTAACCCGCACTCTTCAGATTCTTTTTTTATCCTGACCGAACTTCGATTCCCCAGAACTATGGCTCTTGTTAGCATCGGCCTAGCCCTTGGCTTTTCTGGTACCCTTTTGCAAACACTTTTAGATAATCCGCTTTCTGAGCCCTATACACTTGGTCTTTCTGGTGGGGCAACCCTTGGGGCTGTTTTGGCGCTCATGTTTGGCATAAAGCCCATTTGGCTAACACTTCCTATGGGGGCCGTCCTGGGGTGTGTCTTGGCAACACTTCTGGTTCTTTATTTTTTAAAAAATAAAATTCTTTGGAAAGCAAATTCTATTATTTTAATTGGCGTGATGATTTCTCTTTTTTGTGGCTCTTTTGTAACACTTATTATTTCTCTTTTGGAACCGACACAGGTTCAACTTGCCGTTTATTGGATGATGGGACAAGTGGGTTCAGAAAAAGATCTCTGGTGGCCGGCTCTTTTTGTTATTTTTGTTTTTTCGCTTTTTTTGGGCTTGCGCCATCATGTCGATTTAGATCGTATTCTTTTGGGTGAGGATACCGCTATTAACCTTGGAACAAACGTCAGCTCTGTTAGGCTTTTGTTTATTTTAATTGTGTGCCTTTTAACCTCTCTTGCTGTTTCTATTGCTGGCCTTGTGGGTTTTGTTGGCCTTGTGGCTCCGCATGTAAGCTACCATATCCTTGGAACCAGAAGACATTATAAAACTTTGCTTGCTTCTCCCCTTGTAGGATCTCTACTTTTTTTAAGTGCTGATATCTTAGCAAGAACATTTTCTTATGATATTGAAATTCCATCGGGCTCTTTAATGGCTCTTTTGGGAGCTCCTATTTTAATTTACTATCTTGTCAGAGGTCTTAAAAATGCTCACGTTTAAAGGCCTCACTATTTCTTATCAAGACACTATTTTAGAAAAAATCTCTGGCACGCTAGAAAATGGCAAGATTGTTTTTTTGGTAGGTCCCAACGGTAGCGGCAAGACTTCTCTTTTAAAAGCTTTGGGTGGAATCTTACAAAAAAAAGAAGGAACTTTAAAATGCCAAGAAACGCCCATCTATTTAGCCGCACAATTTACTGCGCAATCTGGTCTCTCCGGACATGATCTCTTGGATCTCTATGAGGCTAAAAAATCAACGTGGTATGAAAAATATTTTTTGCAAGATCCCTTGTGTGTTCAAACTATTTTAAAACGCCCTCTTGAGTCTTTATCTTCTGGAGAAAAAAAAAGAGTCCTTTTAAGCGCAGCACTTTTTCATAAATCTTATTGTGTTTTGCTTGACGAGCCCACGGCACATCTTGATCTTCACCACGCCCTTTCCTTAAAAAATTGGATCCAGGAGCAGGCCTCATGTGGGCGAAGCTTTTTAATTTCTAATCATGACCTTCATTGGGCCTTTTTATTTCAAAATACTCAGACTTGGGTCTTGTTTGAAAAATCTATTGTTTTGAGAGGATCGACCCAAGATGTTTTTCGTGATATAAAATTAAAAGATATTTTAGGGGTTAAGGCAGAGCTTGTTCCCCACCGCGATGGGCATTTGATTTCTCTTTCGTATCGCGAATAAAAATTTTGAGGCAACATGGCAACCCATAATGATTCTCCAAAAAAATTTCCATTTTTATTTATCTCTATTTTGCTCCATGCTGTTTTAATTTATTTTATTGTCTATAAGGCTCTTGACTATGCCTTGCCAGAAGGAAGCGTAACGTCTTATGAAATGAATTTTCAAGACGGCAACTCTAATGCCAATCAAACCGAAGTGAGCGTTTTAGAAAAAAAAGCCGTTCCGCTACCCGTACAACCAAAACCAGAGGCCATTAAAGAAATCGCAAAAATACCCGCTCCACAGGTGGGCAAGCCAGCTCCTCCTAAAAAAATTGTAACAGGAGACATGCCTGTAAAAAAT
>JBDHWX010000159.1:0-4259 GCA_039810365.1 Bdellovibrionales bacterium
GTCGTTTCCGTTAATACCTACCTATAAAATCTTAAAGTTGGTCAAAGAAATAATGTTGTAAAAGAATATCGATCAAATTCTGAACAACTTAAAGTTGATCAGAATTTGTCACAAGAACTGCTAACTTTTGAATATCTTCACAAAACTGATTTGTAAGCTCTGCCGAGAAATTCTTATCTAAAATAACAAAAGTATCTTCGTTTTGAATTCTCATGGACTGAGGATGATGGCATTCTAAAGAAGCTAAAATTGATGGAGAACAAGAACTCACCATGGCCGTTGTTACTATTAACGTTTGGAATCGCTTTGGAGCTGTTTTTATGACGGTCCCGGGTTCTTCTGACAGAGTCATGGGTCTTGATAAAGCTAACTTAAGCTAATCTTCGAAGTAAAAAGACTTCATGACCCATTGATTATCATTAGAGCTTGGCTTGACAAAGACACTATAAAAAGAATTATCCCAAAAGTTTAATAACCCTCGAATGCCTAAAAAGGGAGTATCTAAGGGGTTTTCTGGTTGAAATATATGGCTTCCTAAAACTTCAAGATTATTTTGACCATTAAGTCCTAGCCAGACGACTCTGCTTGGATTTTCCTGCGTAATGTAAACCCTATTATTGCGAATAAAAGGCCTTGAATACATGCCAATTTTTTCTTGTGCTGTAAAAGTTGTTAAGCGTTGAGGGTGATCAGGATTTTCTAAGCTAAAAAGATCTATTTTATTACCATTATACTCATAGGTTAAAAGAAATTGGCCAAAAGCAACAGGACGAATCGCAGTCGCTAAAGTCGATCGCAGATCAATCCTTTGCCAAGTCCCGTCTTCATTTTTTTTGTAAGAGTATAGGTTTCCATTATAGTCCGTAGCATAAGCATGATTGTTAGCATAGGCCCCGCCTGTTCCCATTCCTGCAAGATCATCTTGAAAAACAATTTGAGGTAAACTGGCATCAGATACATCGACAATTAAAAATTTATTATTAGCCGTATTTCCTATAAAAAGTGTTTTTTTAAGATCTGATGACATATCAAAATGCTGACCACTTACTGAGAGCATTGTTGTTTTAACCAAAAGAGGATCTTCGCGATTGCTCCAATCAAATGATCTTAAATTGCCTTTATCATCTACAGCATGAATAAAACTTCCTGTAGATGCTAAAGATTGCGTCATTAAAACAGAAAAACTTTTTATAAGATTAGGGTGATAGGGATTATGGGTATCTACAAAAAAGATATTTGTTGCACTAAAAATTGCAATAAAATGGTCATCATCTGCAAGTGAAATCGCCATATAGTCTTTACTTAATGGGATCTCATTATTTGGTACAGGCAATGTTGAAACATCTGGGGCAAGGACTTTGATTTCAAGATCTGAACCAAGTGACTCCCCCTGAAAATCTGCAAAAACACGAATACTATAATTTCGAACACTTTGGGGCTTACCAGAAAGCGTACAGGTATCTTGAGCAAATTGAACACCCAATGGTAATTCTCCTAAGGGACGACATCCTAAAAAAGATGCCCCTCCTGTTATGGACTCTGGCGCTACTAAAAGACTTTCTCCCAGATGAACCGTCACCTCAGCAGGGTAAGAAAAGGAATTTCCCCTCTCTAAAGAGCCGTAAAGATCAAGATGACCTTTTTTGGAGCAAGAAAGAAATGGTACCGCTAAAAAAACAAGTAAGTATCTAAAATGATTCAAAATATTAAATTTTTTAAACATCCCTGTCCCCTACATTCTTTCATTATATCCTAAAAAAAGTTCTCGGTACGACGTGGCAAAGTTTTGTCTTTTTAAACAAGTCTTTGGTCTTAATAAGACTCTTTTTTTGCTATTCTGGTTAATCAAAAAAAGTTTTTTGGGAGTTCTCAACAACCTTTCAATTACGCTTCTTGATTGCTCTAAAAATTAAAAAACCGTATAAACCCACGAGGTTTATATATGAAACTACTTCTGATTGCTCTGTTCTTTGGACTTCCCTTATTTGCACAACCTACCCCCACAGTTAAGCCTGATCCTATTCTGACTGTTCATCTTCTTGATTACCTTGCAAAAGATTATGGTGGCGCTGTTCAAGATGGCAAGGTCATTAATCAATATGAATATAACGAACAAGTCGAATTTGCCGAAACTGTGGAAAAAAACTCCATAAATCTTAAAATTTTTAGTGATAACAAAAATTTTATGTCTGGCATCAACGACCTTGTTTTGACCATTAAAACTAAAGGCCCTTCAAAAAAAGTTTCTGATCTTGCAAGAAGACTTCAACAAGATGCTATTCAATTAGCTCATATCGACGTCTCACCCCGCCTCTGGCCAAATCTAAATCAAGGAAAAAAACTCTACCAAACAAACTGCACATCTTGTCACGGCCAAACAGGTTTAGGTGACGGGCCGGCAGGAAGAGACCTTGATCCAAAACCTATAAACTTTCATGATCCAATAGTCGTTAATGAGAGTTCTCCATATAAATTTTTTAATACGATTCGCCTTGGCGTTCCCGGCACAGGCATGACTCCTTACTCAAACCTCTCAGATGAAGAAATTTGGTCACTTGCTTTTTATGTTAAATCTCTTGGCTATAACAAAGTAACACCATCAGAAGATCTTAATATTAGCCAATACAATATTAAAGATGTTTCTTCTTTAACAGACCCAGAGCTCAATGAAAAATTAAAAATCATAGAGCCTAATGAACAAAAGAGAACAGAATTGATTTCCTCTCTTCGAACTTATCAAATTGATGAGACACTTTCTGCAGATACACTTTCCTTAGCAATCGAGCTTTTAGAAAAAAGCCTCAAATCAGTAGAACAAAATGATTTTCAAAATGCCTCCACACTCGCTCTTAAGTCTTATCTTGAAGGAATCGAACCACTTGAGCCCAAAATCCGAGCTAACGTTCCCGGTCTTACAGAAGATATTGAAGGAAAAATGGCAACCTATCGAACTCTTTTAAGCAAAAAAGAGAGTCTTGCTTCTATTAAAGGGGCCTACAGCGACATTCAAGAAAGCTTTAAAAAAACAAGAACTATGCTGAGTGATAATATCATGTCTCCAGGGATTGCCTTTGGAGCCGTTTTTTCTATTTTTTTAAGAGAAGGCTTTGAAGCTGTTCTTATTATTATTGTTCTCATTAGTATCTTAAGAGCCATGAAGCAAGAAGAGGCTATTAAATGGGTACATGTTGGTTGGATTACGGCTATTGCACTTGGAGTCGTTTCGTGGTTTGCCTCGGGTATTCTGATTAAAATGAGCGGTCTTAGCCGAGAGCTTATGGAGGGCGGGATTTCTGTTCTTGCTGTCATCGTTCTTTTATATGTTGGATTTTGGCTCCATCGATATTCCGAAGCCAAAAAATGGCGCGAGTTTCTGGAAGCCAAATTACATAAAGGACTCTCCTCAGAGAGTTATATTGCTCTTGCTCTTGTTTCATTTTTTGCAGTCTTTAGAGAAGCCTTTGAAGTTATTTTATTTATCCGGGCAATTTGGCTAGACCTTGATCGCTCAGGTCAAAATATAGCCTTTTTAGGTATCCTCTCAGCATTTATTTTGCTTATAGGTCTTTCCTATTTTGTGATCAAAGAAAGCAAGCAACTTCCCATTAAAAAACTTTTTTCTGTTTGCTCGTGGGCTATGATGATTTTAGCTTTTATTTTAGCAGGAAAAGGTTTTCATTCCTTACAAGAGGCGGGATTTATTTCTGTACAAAATATTCCATTAAATCTTCGAATTGATTTGTTGGGCATTTTTCCAACTCTTGAAACTCTTGCTGCCCAGATAGCCGTTCTTTTGCTCCTTACAGTTTTGGTAATTTGGGACAAAAAATCATCCCACATATAAAAGTTATTAATTCTTTAATTGAGCTATTTTAGAAGTGATCTTTGTATGGTGCCTTGACGGCTTTTCCTCATTTTAGGAGGTAGCCTTCAATTGGGTGGCATCAACAATAGGATATTGTTTTCTGTTTCAAATTAAGACACTGACGACTTGCCTGGTAATATTGAAGCAATCGAAATTTTCTATATAAGTTCAATCTGTTATTACCGCCCCAAATTCCTAAGCTTTCTAGTCTGTTAATCCGAAAAGATGAATATGAGTAGATCGCTTATCAAAAAAGTAGCTGGTGTTTTTTTTCTTACCTTACTGTTTCTGGGATATCAAAACTTCGATAAATTACAGATATCCGAAGAACAAAGAATAAATAATGACTACAACCTAGATGATATCTACATGAATTCTCCAAGGGGATCCAACA
>JBDHWX010000160.1:0-4234 GCA_039810365.1 Bdellovibrionales bacterium
AGTCATCAACGGAGCCAAAATAATGAATTAGGCCTGAATCTTGTGCTTTTTTTGTTGAAAAAACATCGGCAGTTAAAAAAAGCTCTCGTAAAATATGCGGTTGCATTTTACTTTGAACAAAAGAACTTATCACGCTTGGCACAAGACCAAGACGAGCCTCACTAAAACAAAATTGTGTTTTTTCTTCTGCAATAGCAATATCACAAATCGCAACAAGGCCTAGGCCTCCTCCAAAAACATTGCCATGAATCTTTCCTAAAATTGGCAAAGGGCAGTGCTTCATCACATCAAACATAATAAAAAGTTTTTGGGCGTCTGCTACGTTTTCTTCATAATTATATTTCACCATGGACTTCATCCAGTTTAAATCTGCACCCGCACAAAAGCTCTTGCCTTCTCCAGACAAAACAATTGCGCGATATTTTTCTAATTTTTTTGTGTCAGAAAAAAGATGGGTGAGTTCCTGAATCATCTCAGGATTAAACGCATTGTGAATCTCTGGACGGTTTAGCGAGACATATAAAACGTGATCTTTTTCATTTATCAGTATTGTACTCATTTTTCCTCTCAAACCCTAATGGCACGTGATGTTTTAACTTACATTCTAAAAACACCGGGGTTTATCTCCCCCCAACTTTTATTAAAGCTTGCAGAAATTCCAAGTGCTAAAACCTTGCGCGTGTCTACCGGATCTATCACTCCATCATCCCAAATGCGTGCCGAGGAATAATAGCAAGAGCTTTCTTTTTCATACTTCTGGAGCGTTGGCTTTTTAAATTTTTCTTGCTCCTCTGGTGTCATGTCTTTTTCGCCACCCGCCAGCAGTTGATCCCGCTTAACGGTCAATAAAACATTGGCCGCTTGTTCTCCTCCCATAACAGAGATTCGAGCATTGGGCCACATCCAGAGTTGACGAGGCTGAAAGGCTCTTCCACACATACCATAGTTGCCAGCTCCGTAAGATCCACCAATGATAACTGTAAATTTAGGTACCCGAGCATTGCTCACAGCCATCACCATTTTTGCACCATCTTTGGCTATTCCCTCATTTTCATATTTTTGGCCAACCATAAAGCCTGTAATATTTTGTAAAAAAATAAGCGGAATATTACGTTGATCACAAAGTTCAATAAAGTGTGTGGCTTTTAGCGCGCTTTCACTAAACAAAACTCCATTATTGGCAATAATTCCAACGGGAAATCCCCAAATATGGGCAAATCCTGTTACAATGGTTTTTGCATAAAGAGCTTTAAATTCATGAAACTCACTGCCATCAACAATTCTGGCAATCACTTCGCGCACATCAAAAGGCTTTCTGGTGTCTAGTGGTAAAATTCCATAAAGCTCTTCTGCAGGATAAAGCGGCTCTTGAACTTCTTTGAGTTTTGCCGAGATTTTCTTTTTAAGATTTAAATTTGAAACAATATTACGACAGATTTCAAGAGCGTGTTCGTCATCTTCTGCAAAGTGATCTGTGACCCCACTTTTTTCACAATGAACAAGAGCACCCCCAAGGCTTTCGGCATCCACAATTTCACCTGTTGCGGCTTTGACTAGCGGTGGACCTCCAAGAAAAATCGTACCCGTTCCTTTAACAATAATATTTTCATCGCTCATGGCCGGAACATAAGCGCCACCTGCCGTGCAACTTCCCATAACCACAGAAATCTGAGCAATGCCGCGAGCGCTCATCTGGGCTTGATTATAAAATATTCTGCCAAAATGTTCTCGGTCTGGAAAAACTTCAGCCTGAAGAGGCAAAAATGCTCCGCCACTATCCACAAGATAAATACAAGGAAGCCCGTTTTCTAAAGCAATTTCTTGTGCTCTTAAATGCTTTTTGACAGTCATGGGAAAATAAGTGCCTCCCTTAACTGTGGCATCGTTAGCGACAATCACACACTCTTGGCCCTGGATCACTCCAATACCCGTAACCATACCGGCTCCGGGGGCTGCCCCCTCATACATTCCATGGGCTGCAAGAGTTGAAAATTCTAAAAAAGATGATCCCATATCAATAAGCTTTTCAATTCTTTCTCGAGCAGTTAACTTATTGCGAGACTTGTGTCTTTTAATGGCATCAGGACCACCGCCAAGTTTAACAGAGTCTATGGTTTTACGAAACTCTGTAACAAGAGACTGCATCCACTCTGCGTTTTTTTTAAAATCTTCACTCGATGTATTGATTTGTGTTTCTAAAATATCCATGTCACAAGCATCTTAAAAAAAGTTTTCTCCCGAGTCATTGACTTGTATTTGAAGCTATGATTCGGTGTTCCGTAATGAAAGTTTCTGAACCCTATGGTGTGGGCCTCGTCACACATATCAAGCCTGATCGCTCTATGCTCTTAAGTGAACTTTTTAAAGAAGTTCAATTTGAAGATTTTGAATTTCTATTAAGTCTTGGTTCAATTTATGTTGATCTCGAACGCGTTCTTCAAGACAGAATGGTCACTCCCAATTCTCTTATACGCGTTCATAGAAAGCCAAAGCGACACCCCGTTCAAGAAATTCATTGGCAAAATCACATTATTGAAAACAACGACGATTTTATCATTGTTGATAAGCCTTATGGTATTCCTACTCACCCTACCGTAGATAATGCTTTAGAAAACGTCATTTATCAGGTAAGTCTCTGTCTCGGCCAAGAACTTTTTATTACACACAGGTTAGACTCCGAAACCACAGGGCTTCTTTTATTTGCAAAGACAAAAAAGTTTCAGCAAATCTTTAACTACTTAATGTCCAATAAGTTAGTGCAGAAAAAATATAAAGCTCAGAGTCTTTTGCGCCCAACAGAAGGCACGCACATTCATTATATAAAACCTGAAAGTTTTTTGCCCAAAATAGCCTCTCCAGAAGCAGTTGATGGATGGAAGCGATGCGAACTTGTCATTGAAAAAGTAGAAAATATTATTTTACCAAATGGCGAAAACGGGTTTGAATCTCAAATTCATCTCGTGACAGGGCGCACACACCAGATTCGTGCGCAAATGATGGCTCTTGGAACCCCGATTTTTGGAGATACTCTTTATGGCGACAGTCACGAAAACTTTCCTATTGGATTAAAGGCCTTTTTGTTAAAGTTTTCTTGGCCACAGATTGGCAAAGATTTTTTATTTGAGATTTGAAAATTAAGACCAAATCCGCTTTAATCTTAGCAAAGAGGACTTTTATGAAATCACTTGCAAAGTTTGTTAGCCCCGTTTTGTTTTTTACCCTTATCTGGGTGACTCAATATCTTAGCGCCTTAGATCACGATGTTGATCTTGAGCAACACGTTCAACTTCAACAAGAGCTTTCTTCTCTGATTGCTGATTACGTCAAAAAGAACTTACCCGAGATGCAAAACTTTCAAATGCTCTCTATTTATACAAAGTCTTCTCTCAACGGAAAAGTCTTGGCCTTTTTTAATTACAGTTTTGAAACGCCAACAAAAAATCAAAATCAAGTAGCTGTCACTCAACTTTTTGGCCAAGCAACCCTACAGAGAATCAAAAAGGAACCAACGCCAGAATGGACGCTAAATGCTATCAACATGGAAGGCGAAAACGTAACCTTCACAGAGCCCCTTGTTATTACACCCTCGCAAGATTTGCCCGATGAGCAATTGCAAAACGAAAAGGATCACTCAAAATAAAAACGATTCCACAGTTTCGGTTCGTGCAGATTGATGAAGAAGGCTTTCCTCTCTTTAGCGGTCTGCGCGTACAAGATCAAAAATTTGGCTATGATCTGATCAATGGAATTCAAAGGTTTCAGGATGGGCGCACTTTTATTATTCAACACCAAAACGATCGCTACATTCTAGAGGCTTTTGATCAACCATTTGTTGCTCAGATGGTTTCAAAAAATCAAAACGCTTGGAAAATCGAGCTGCCCTATGGAGTTCGCAAAACATTTAAAATTGATTCGCTCAAAGTAGACGAATGGGATCGTTTTCACGGTCAAACCGTAAACGACATTCCCTTTGTGATGACGAGAAAAGCCCAAAATGAGTTTTTTAATCTCGTCGACGGATTTAATGACGACGGAATTTTTATTAAAAATCAATTTTATGCTATCCCTCCTTATTGGGGAGAACATACTCAGGAACGCCACTCTCAAACCTGGTCTCGCCGATATCGCGATGCGGATCTTAAGCCCGGCTGGGACATGGGAGGAGAAAATCCAATCTTACAAGAAATTGTGCCAAAATTAAAACTGCCAAAATCTCGGATTCTCGTCTTGGGTT
>JBDHWX010000161.1:0-4224 GCA_039810365.1 Bdellovibrionales bacterium
TGGCTTCTGACATTTTTGCAGGATCAATACTTGCAAATCCCCACTCAGAAACAAGACCCCATCTCACAATCATATTCTCTGCTATTTGTGTTGCACGATCTGTATCATTACTTTTGCCGGTAGAATGGCGTGCGCCGATACTCACGGCTCTTTCCCCTTCAAACCCTGCCATAAGCTGAGCAATCATATAAATGCCAGCCTCATAGTTGAGACTTAGTTTTTCAATTTCTTCTTTTGATGCAATCCCGGCGTAATAGATCCACTGGTCTTGAATTTTAGTAACTCCCGGAATAATACTGATAAAATCAGATTCAAATTTATCACCCAAAAGAGCTTTTCCTACAATTTCATGACCCGCCTCATGGGCAGCTGTTAAGATTTGATCATTCGGATCTTGTTTAGGCTCTGGAGTTCTTTTTTGAACCTCTGCCTCCAATTGAAGCAATTGAGATGCATTTTCAACAAGAACATCAAAAAATATTCGTTCACTCGACTGAATCACCTCTTCTGTTTGATCCGCTCTTGGAACAATGACGACTTTTTTCCCTGATGGAATTTGGTTTTTCAATAATAATGCTTTTAATTTATTCCCAAAATTATCTCTTACATAACGATCAATTGAGGCTCCCTGCTCGTAAAGAATAAAACCTTCTCTTTCAATAATTTGAATTGTTTTTTGTAAATCCTCTTCTGAGCGAAAGCCAATATCCCAACCTCGACCACCATCTGTCGGTTTTAATCCTTTTAACACTTGTGTGAGTTTAAGATAACTCAATTCCCGAATGGCTTTAAAATCAAGTGGAGCAAACCAAATAATGTTGGATTGTCCAATACGGTTAATCAAAGGCTCTGGGTAGTACTCTTCAAGCGTTTGTCTTAAAAACGAAGGATCACGCATACTTTGTTCATGTATTCTCTTCCAGGCTGCAAGCTGAACGCGAATAGGAACATCCTTTGGAACTTGGGAATACCACTTAATACCAGCATTTCCCGTCATAATAATCGTCACATTTGTCATGGGGCGATCAACGCCATCAGCAAATTTGGGATGATTTTCACGAAACAAATCATAAAGTGATCTTAACAACTCTTTGGGCGTATTCGACGTTTCTTCAAAGACAAATAAAATATCACCGTTATACTGATCATATTTTTTCATAAATTCTGAAGGGTGAACTTCATTGCCGAATTTACGCCCCCAGATAAATTCTTCCATGGCCTGTGGTGTTTGAATTTTATTAAAATCAATATCCACTCGTCTTTCTTCTCCATATTCAGGATAAATCTCCCGAACCAAAGCTTTTGCCATTTCTGATTTTCCCGTAGATGACGGGCCAAAAAAACCAAAGGAAACTGCACTCAAATGATCTTCCCACTTTTTACGCTTAACGTAGCGATTACTTTCGGCAATTAACATGGCATCGGCAATCTTTTTTGCTGCTTTTTTTGCTCCAAACACTTGATGGTTAAGTCTTTCTTCAAGACCAGACAATTCTATAATCTTTTTATCTGATATCGGTTGGTTTTCTCTTTCTTTAAGAGTTGTTTCCATAAGCCGTGTACGAATCACTTGCGAGCTATCTGAACTTTTCATGACTAGACTACTTGTTTTGTCAGGATTGCTTTCAACTGTTAAGAGAACTCCGTTTTTGAGATCAGATGGTTTAATTCCTTCTTGAAGCATTTGTAAAAGAGGGTGTTCTACTAAATCTTTTACCTTATCTTGAATCGCTCGACCACCTTCTTCTGCTTCAAAGTCATATTCTTGTATAAATTGAATAAGTTCATCAGAAGCTTCAACATTAAACTGACCAAAAGCCCCCTGAGCCGCCTTAGAAAACTGACGACTGATTGTTCGTATCTTCATTTTTGCAATTTTCTTTAAAGCATCTGGTGAAAGTGGCTTCATCAAGACGATACACCACGATGGAATACGGCTTAATACGGCTTCAGAAATTCCAATTTTTTGATCATTAGGTGTTCCTCGTGCATTTTGAGTAACCGTTTTTGCAATCGCCTCTTTTAACAAAGACTTATCTTGTGATTTCGCCTGCCATCTTTTCAGCATGTCATCATAGGAAAGCTTTCTACCAAATCTTGTTCCATCAGGATTTCGATTTGTCATAAGATCTGTAAGCTCATTACTTGCGATAATAATCCTCAAACCATAAAGCTGAATTTCTGAAACGGCATCTTTATGTTTTCCAGGATTATTAATTTTAAAAATGCCTTTTTCCAAAGCATGTTTTAAAAGAATATCTTTTGCATCTTGAGACCAGTGATGAAACTCATTTAAAAAGATAATAGCTTTTTCTGGAGGATAATATCCTTCTAAAACCTGCCCGGGTTTCCACTCTGGGTTTAAAACTGCTTCTTGAACCTCATTCCCATTAAAGCTTTTTGATGTTTCAAGTTTGTATTTACCACCTGAGTGCTTCACCAAAAATCGAATAAGTGGAGACATCTTGTCAGACCCAACATATCCCGTTGCAGAACCCAGCAATGCCCAAGCATCAGCGGCTGTTCTTTGTGTCCCCACCATAAATAAATGCTCAGAAACATTAATCTCTTCTCCTGGTGCAACAGAATCTGCATAGTAAGCTCGAACCAAAGCCTCTGCACTTGTATCCTTCCCTGTACCAGGCAAACCCGCAAGATAGGTAATCTTTTGATCATTGGAGTTTCCAAATCCTTTGACAAGAGTTTCAGCTTCCCATTTGGTAAAAATATCAATCACTTCATCTTGCTCCATAATGGAGTCTTGAAGCCTTTTTCGAAAAACTTTTATTTTTTCTTCAAGTGGGACAAAATTTTCATCCGTTATGTTGGAACCATGAGTCGGATCATGGGGCTGAGAGGCCAATCGAATGGCCTCTTTTATTTCTTCGTCACTGTGAATGGAAATATCAAAAGGCCTTAGCAATGAGTTCCCAGAAAGGTTCCGACTTGCGGCTTTTTCAACATAATTCGTAAGCACTTCAAAAAGTGGACGTATGTGTGCTTCATAGCGATAATTTCCGCGATATTGAGAATCAGCCTTCTCCATTAAGAGTTGAATGTACTGCATGTTTTGAATAAACGGATCTATATCATACTGTAAGGGTCTATTCTTATAAAAAATTCCTTCTGGTGCTTGGACATAATGAATTAAAAGACGTAACAACTCAGATATCAGTTCATCATTTGGTGCCGAACGACTTAATTCAAAAGAGATTCTTTTTAATGCAGATATTGTAATTTCAGGATTATTTAAATCTGCAAGACTCATGATATGCACAATATCTGGGTCCGTTTGTTTTTGAATAATTCCATTTAAAACTTCACGATATGAACCAACAACTGGATCATAATCTTTAGGTCCAGCATAAGAGCTTTGTCCAATAAAAATAAAAAAGCAAACACTTACATAAACGATACGATTTAGAACAGTCCCCACGAAAAAACCCCACACGTTGAAAAGAGAGAAAAGACTACTCAATATTCTTTTTTGAATGGAGTTTGAATTTTATAAATGTAAAAAATCTCCAAACTAAAAAAACAACAATTGTAGTTACTTTATAGATGTATAAATTTTTTTTGGGGTGAATTGATTTTTCTATAAGAAGTTTTTATTTATCCGTCTCGACACCCTCGTGTCTTTGTGCGTTATCTTCTTCATCTTGTTCGGCTATTTCATCTACTTCCTGCAAATGGGAAAGAATTGTTTCCGCTAGTTTTTGATTAAAACCTTCAAGGTTTGCAATGTCTTCAATGTTAGAGTTTTTGATAGCATCGATATCTTTATAATGTGTGAGAAGTGCTTTTTTACGTTTTTCACCAATTCCAGGAATATGATCCAAAACACTTTCTAGAGAAGACTTTTCTCTGAGTTTTCGATGATAAGTAATGGCAAACCGATGAGCCTCGTCTCGAATTCCAACCAAAATTTTAAAAGCCTCTGAATTTTCTTTAAATAAAATTTCATTGCTACGACCGGGAATAAAAAACCTTTCTTTTGTCGATTCTACTTTTTTATCTGTAAACCCACTTCTGGTTCTGGCTTTGGCAAGACTTGCAACCGGTATGTCTGTTCGATTAAGCTCTTTTAAAACTCCCGCTGCAATATTCAGCTGCCCCTTCCCCCCATCTATAAGTATAAGCTGAGGGTCATCCCATTCATCATGCTGAAGCCTTCTTGTTAAAACTTCTTTCATGGATTCATAATCATCAACACCTTGGACACTT
>JBDHWX010000162.1:0-4203 GCA_039810365.1 Bdellovibrionales bacterium
CAAGGAAGCCATTCTTCTTTATTTTCGCATACAAAAGATTTCGGAAATGGAATCTGGAATTTTTAAATTTATAGATAAAATTCCACTTAAAAAGTTTTCTACGCAAGATCAGGTTCGAGTTGTACCGTCTGCTCTTGTTCGTAAAGGTTCATTTGTTAACAAAAACACCGTCCTGATGCCCTCTTACGTCAATATTGGGGCCTATGTCGATGAAGGCTCCATGGTTGATACGTGGGCAACTGTTGGCTCGTGTGCGCAAATTGGAAAAAACGTTCACTTAAGTGGGGGTGTTGGCATTGGAGGAGTTCTAGAGCCCGCACAAGCCTCGCCTGTCATTATTGAAGACAATGCCTTTATTGGCAGCCGATGTATTGTTGTTGAAGGCGTTTACGTCGAAGAAGGAGCTGTCCTCGGAGCAGGAGTTGTTCTAACGGCTTCAACTAAAATTTTAGACGTCTCTCAAAAAGAAGAAAAAATTTATAAAGGCCGAGTTCCTCGGAACTCTGTTGTTATTCCCGGCTCTCAACTTAAATCTTTTCCCGCAGGAACATATCATGTCCCTTGTGCTCTTATTATTGGAAAAAGAACCGAAAGTACCGATAAAAAAACTTCACTTAATCAGGCCTTAAGAGAGTTTGATGTGAGTGTCTAATGAGACTTCGAACTTCCGCTTGCTGGGCTTCTGATTTTGAGACCAGGAAGCATCGGATTTTGCTTTTTGGATAAAGAGTCAATCTCACCTTTTGCATAAACATTATATAATGATTTATCGCAATTTATCTCAGAGCACTCTCTCATCGCCGTTGTGAGCTGTGCACAATTCCCCATTTGATCTCTTTTGTAAGATTGTCCTTTTGTACATTCAACTTGTGCCTGAAAAAGCGATTGAATCTCTGACGTAAGCGGGACCGTCTCACAACGTCCATTTTGAATACGAACAACCTCACTACAGGCCACTTGATCTGCACCTGTATTTTTATTTTTTAAGACTTTATACTCCATTATGTATTCTTCATTAGATTTAGATTTTATATAAAAAATACCTTTTTCCTGTCCCTGGCCCGTGCTCACCAAAACTTTAGATTTTGCAACCTGATCATTTTTTAAATTTAAAATTTTAACTTGAGAATCCTGACTCTGCTGAAGGGTCTTAATCGAAGGGTCGACATAAGATTGCAAATAAAATTCTGGATGGTTTTTGAGACAGGATTCTGGTTTTGCTGCACATTCTTTGTAAATAAGGGATAGTGCAATATCAGATAGGCTTGCAAAAGCCTCGTAACTTCCAATTAAAATAATTAATAAGACTATCTTATTGATCATACACCACACCCCTTCATTTTTTATTTTAGCTTGGTTCTTTAGCAAACTCAAAAGCCTTCAGGGCCTTGGTCTGGTTTTATGTTTAAGATTTTTTACTCAAAATTTGATTTATTTCTAATGAAGAAATAAATCGAGCTGGATAAAGCGCACTCAGATAGCTAATTCCAAGAGCTCCAAGAAGAATAGCCCCATAAGCCTTTAAGTTAAATTCAACAGGGATTGTTCTGTCATAATAGACATCAGGCAAAATTAAAAACTGATGGCTAGAAAGAATGAGGCAAATCATAATTCCAATAAAAAATCCTCCCAGGATACCCGCAGAGGAAAGAAAAAAACCAATTCTTGCAAAATGTTTTTTTAAAAGGCTCTTCTTCATACCAAGAGTCATCAAAATGCCAATATCACGTTGCTTCTGCGTTGTCAGAAGGACAAGAACCGTTATAATCGTTGAGCATCCAATAAGAATTGCTAAAAACAAAAAGAAACTGATTAAAAGCTTTTCCATTTTAAGAGAGTAAAATAAAGTTGAATTCCTTTCTCTCCATGTCTCCATAGAAAACTTTGTTTTATCTATTGTCGTAAGCACCTTTTCTACCGGTAATGAGCTATTCGTAAAAACCTCGAGTTGGGTCTCCAAGCTTAAGGCATCTCGAAATAACGGCTGATGAGGATTTTTTCTATACACTAAGTATTGAGAATCAATACTGGGAACGCTGGTACGCAGGATATCTTGAACGATCATTTTTTTATAGGGTGGCACTTCTCCCTTAGGCAAGAGTAGGGCTTCTGGCGGAGTTAAAATGATTTGATCCCCTATAAAAACACCGGATTCGTAGGCCAAATCAGAACCCATCATCACATCATCATCTTGGATCACCATAGGAGTCGTAATATCATCTTTCCAAGAAAACTCCTTCACTTTGTTTGTATTAAAAAGTCGAGCAGACTCTATAAAATGTTGTAAAGATTTTTCCTCTAAGCCCTTTGCAATCGCCCCATTATAATGTCCACTCGCCGTCCGAAATATGACTTGCTCTTGATCAAATAAAAAAGAATTTATAAAAAATTGTGAGTCAAGTTTTTTGCTTAAATCTGATAGTTCCGCTCTTTGTATATTGCGGTCTGTGCTCTTAGATTTAACAATTATCTGGGGCTCAAAACTTAAAAGTCGCTCTTCTATGGCATGGCCAAACCCACCCATAACGCTTAAAATAACAACCATGGCCATGGTACTTATGCCAATTCCCAAAAGACATAACCAAGAGATTGTTTTTGTAATAGATCCCGCATTTTTAGAAAACAAAAATTTTTTAAAAAGGTAAAAAGAAATTTTCATCTAGAACGTAGATTTTCAGAAATTATCTGCGAAAGCAACTGATGATTTTTAAAACCCATGATCTTAAGGCATACTTTTTCGTTTTTAAAAAATGAGCAAAAGACTGCCTATCTCGCACAGACAGTCTCGCATGACTATAGTTTTTAAGGAGTGCTGTTTTCATACCCGCATCTAACGTCATTGACTTTATGACATCTGTTGCCATTTTGAGAGAGTGTTGATGATTCCTTTTATCAAAATAGACCGTTTCACTGCCCGGAAGCTTTCTATCTTTTTCTTGATTTGCCACTTCGTGCTCAACAATAACCCCTGTTCTCACCCCATGGTTTTGGCTCCACTCAACCAAGACACCCATCATAAATACCTGTTGCTTAATAATTTCTTTATCCTTTTCATAGATAAGAAAAATATCCACATCCCCAGATTCATCACGATACCACTTTGTCTCAATTTTTCTTGATTCTACATCTAAGTAATCAGTGCCGACTTCACGAATGTTCAACCCTATTCTTTTTGGATTAAAAAACACTGGCATCTCTTTTCTATCTGATCTCATAATACTTTATCGGTTCTAGACCCACCTTTTTCTAGAAGAAATCTCAAAAACTTCTCAAAGTGTTTCAATTTAATACGGTTCCTGTTTAACTTCCTAAATACAAAGCCGAAAAGTAATCATGAAAAAGGAGACCATCGATTTGTCTAATCCCAATGATTTCTCTCAAATCAACATTGAAAATCTTCTCTCAATGGTCGGGGAAATCCCATTTAATGTTTATATCAAACTCAATAATGATAAGTTCACCCTTATTTTTAAAAAAGGTGATTCTGTTGATAAAGAACGCTTCGAGCGATACGCTCAAAAAGGTGTAAAAGAGCTTTTTATTCATAAGACAGATCGACGAGAATATTTGACTGCAACAGAAATCCTCCTTAATCGAATCAACTCGGGAACCGACAGTAGCGATCCAAAAAAGACCATTGAAGAATTGACAGAACAAACCATGCATGAAGTTTTTGAGGATAAAGTTTTTGATGAAAACTCTCTCAGGCGTGCCCAAACAACAATTCAAAGCTATATTGACATAGTTAAAAACGATCCATCAGGTCTCTCAACATTTTTAAGTCTTTCTAAAGATCAGTCTTATCACTGTCGCCATGGTATTGCGACGGCAGTATTTTCTGTTCTTCTTGCTCGTGCTCATCAAAATCAGAATGAAAAAACTCTTATGATCATTGGCCTTGGGGGACTTTTACACGATCTTGGTATGAGCAAACTCCCTGACGATTTTGATCGAGTTGATAGAAAATTAACTCCAGAAGAATGGGCAAAAGTTAAAACACACCCCTCCGCAGGTGTAGAAATCATTACGCAACTGAATTCATTCCCAGAGGAAGTGAAACTTGTTATCGAACAACACCACGAACAATGGGATGGCCGAGGGTATCCAAGAGGTCTTCGTGGTACCGATATTTATTATCCTGCGCGTATTGTGGCTATTGCAGATACTTTTAGCGCTTTAACAACAAGACGTGGCGGAAGATCG
>JBDHWX010000163.1:0-4198 GCA_039810365.1 Bdellovibrionales bacterium
GCCTTGGTTCCCGGGCGCTCACTATAAGGAAAAACATGGATCCGCGTCCATGGAAGCGATTTTAAGCGACTGTATGTATCTTGAAACTCCTCATCGGATTCGCCAGGAAAACCCGCAATGACGTCCATTCCAACAAAAGGATTTTTTAACGTTTTGTAAATAGCACGAAGTGCATTTTCAACATCCTGAGCTGTATACTTTCTTCTCATATCGGCTAAAACTTTGGTATTAGCACATTGAATACTCATATGAAAATGAGGACACATGCGATCGTCACCATAAATATCCAAAAGTCTTTGAGATAACTCTCTTGGCTCTAACGATGAAAGTCGAATCCTTGGCATCTGAGTTTCATTTAGAACTCTCTCTAATAAATCTTCTAAAACAAGAGTTTTACCATCTTCAATATCTTCATAGTCTCCAACATGAACGCCAGTTAAAACAATTTCATTTAAGCCTTGCTCATAAAACTCATTAATTCTTTGAACCAAGTGACGAACAGATAGGGCTCGACTTTTTCCTCTTGCAAAAGGAATCACGCAATAGGTGCAAAAGCTATTACAGCCATCTTGAATTTTTAAAAAGGCTCTTGTATGACCGGCTTCTAAATCACCATCTGCTTCAAGATCTTCTTTTCTAAAAATATTGGATTTGAAAACTTTTTGTGTGAGCTCACCATTAATATACTGTTTGATCAAACTCTCCATCAATCCTTTGTGTGAATTCGCAACTATAAGATCAACGGGAGACTCTTCAAACTTTGTCGTATCCACTTGGGCTGCACAGCCCGTCACCACAACAATACTTGATGGATCTTTTTTCTTAATACGTTTGACTTCCTTAACAGCCTCTTGTGTTGCCTCTGCTGTTACAGCACAGGTATTGAGAATGTAGATGGGAGAATCCCCATCCATTAAAAAGCCAGACTTTTCTAGTCTCTTTTGAAGCATAGAAGAATCGTAAACATTGACCTTACAACCAAAGGTTTTTATCTGATAACTTAGAGAATCCATCCACCCCCCAACAACTGGCTTCCACGATAGATAACAGCAGGTTGTCCTGGTGTAATGGCACGAACAGGCTTTTCAAAAGTGACATCTGCTGTTCCATCTTTGTTTTTCTTAATTCGCGCTTCCATTCCTTTATGTTGGTAACGAATTTTAATACGAAGCGTTTCTTCGTCAGAGATATCATCAAACCAATTTATGTTTCCAATTTTAAGTTTATCAAAATAAAGATATTTTTCTTCTCCAACCCACACTGTATTTGTTTCTGCATCTATCTTGATGACAAAAGATGGTGTACTTTCTTGATGCGTGAGATTGAGGCCTTTTCTTTGTCCATAGGTAAATTTGTGGATTCCCGTATGCTCTCCAAGAACTTCTCCTGTCGGGTACTTTTTAATAAGACCCGGCTTTAATAAATCAGGGGCCGCATGTTGTTCGACAAATTCAGAATACTTTCCGTTTCCCACAAAACAAATTCCTGTGGAATCTTTTTTGCGAGCATTAATAAGACCTTTTTTTTCTGCAATTTCTCGA
This sequence comes from Bdellovibrionales bacterium, assembly GCA_039810365.1. Taxonomy (GTDB): domain Bacteria; phylum Bdellovibrionota; class Bdellovibrionia; order Bdellovibrionales; family JAEYZS01; genus JAEYZS01. Next base: position 1,542 of record JBDHWX010000163.1, read on the forward strand.
ACCTGTGGTTTCTTAAGGTGTCCAACTGGAAACAAAAGTCGGCTCACAACTTCTGGTTTCAAACTAAACAAGAAGTAGGTTTGATCTTTCCAATCATCATCACTTACAATAATTTGCGAGCGTCCATTTTTGTCTACTTCAATTTTAGCATAGTGCCCAGTTGCCAGATAATCACAATCAAGCTCATACATTTTTTGAACAAGATGATCAAACTTTAATTGAGAATTACAATTAACACAAGGAAGTGGCGTTTTTCCTTGAAGATAGGACTCTACGAAAGGATCTATAACTTCGGCCTTAAATTTGGCCTCACAATTCATAACATAAAATGGAAAGTTAAGTTTATCTGCCACTTGCCTTGCATCATCCACATCCATAGAAGAACAGCAAGTCCCAAAACCTTCTTCAATTTCACATTGCGAATAATCCCACACCTGCATGGTAATGCCCACAACATCATAGCCTTCCTCAACAAGAAGGGCTGCCGCAACAGAGGAGTCTACCCCTCCCGACATAGCAACAAGCACTCGCCCTTTTTCTGACTTTATATTTTCATGTTTATTAATTTTAATTATCTGTGGACTATACTCCATAAAACCTCACAATCCGAGTTGTCTATCTTGATTGGGTCTAGAAAAATGTCGAATACGTTGCACGACACTTTTAAGAGTTTCTAAAAAGTACCCGATTTGCTCGGGTGTATTCATCCACCCCAAAGAAAGCCTTAGGGTTTCTGTTGCCTCTAAACGCGAATATCCCATGGCCCTTAAAACTGGTGATGGCTCTTGGCTCCCACTGGAACATGCAGCTCCCGTTGAAACACAAATGCCCTGCATATCCAGATTCATCAAAAGTGTTTCACCATCAACACCATCAATGAAGATACTAGACGTATTACCAACGCGCTTTGAATTTTTTCCGATAATGTGAATATCAGGAATTGTCTTTGAAACTTCTTCTTCAAGCATATCTCGCATTTGTTTTATTTCTTCATTGCGAAATACAATTTCATCTTGTTTTTTTAACATCTCGCCAAGTGCTGCTATAGCCAAGGTATTTTCTGTTCCCGCCCGCCGAGAACGCTCTTGACCTCCACCATGTATAAGACTCTCAAGAGGAGTTCCTTTTTTTTGATACAATATCCCGCAGCCTTTGAGTGAATAAAACTTATGGGCAGAAAAACTTGCAAGATCCACATCCCATTTTTTTAAGTTTAATGTGAGTTTACCCAACGCTTGAACCGCATCGGTATGAAAAAGTGCGCCGTTTTGGTGAGCCATCTTGGTCATTTTTTCTATAGGGAAAATAACTCCAGTTTCATTATTGACTGTCATAATAGAAACAAGGGCTGTTTTGTCTGAAAGGATTTGTTCGTAGTATTGAAGGTCAATTTCACCCTCACGATTTACGGAGATATAGTCAACTTGAGCGCCAAGTTTTTTTAAAAACTCAAAAGTCTTCATAACACTTGGGTGCTCTACCGTTGATGTTATAAAATGATTTTTTCCACTATTTAAAAGGGCAAAATAAACCCCTTGAATAGCCAAATTATTACTTTCACTTCCACCAGATGTAAAAATAAGCTCTAGGGGGTGAACTTTAACAAAGTCAGCAAAATATCGTCTTGTATCTCGAATCAGAGATTTGGGATCACGGGCTGCTACATGCACAGAACTTGGATTACCCCAAGCCTCAGCCCAAGTTGAAACTTTTCGCAACACCCCTTCATGCACCGGGGTTGTTGCATTATTATCAAGATAAATTTTCATAGGTGGCTATAAATACCACAAAGTGCTTTTATTTGGAACTCTCAATCAAAAAACTTAACAATTCTTCATAAAATGTTGGTTCTTTTAACACCCCATTGAGATAGGCCTCTAAAACCTCCACAGGCTGTTCGGTCACCTTTTTAAGTCTATCGGGGCTAGTCTCCGGCGTGGGTTTTCCCTCCTTTTTACGCTCTATAATGGCCTTAATTTCATCTTGTGAGGCCTGTGAAATAATCCGCGAGGCCTCTAGAGACTGAATCGCCGTTTTTGCTAATTTGTTTTCTTCTCTGGCGTAAAAAGACTGGGTCCCCACCCGAATTGCAATAAATTCACTAGGATCAGATCGAACTGGCAAATCCCTGTAGACTTCAAATGCTTGTAAAAATTTTTGAGACTGAGCCGAGTACACAAGACTTGGCTGTAATTTCTTGATATTTTCTAAAAGTTGTCTTGGAAAAGGCGTTTGATGGTTGGGTAGATTTAAAATCTTATTGAGACTCTCGATCACTGGGACCTGAATAAAGTGCTCCGGCCCAAACTCAACCTGAACCGGCAAACTTTGTACGAGACGATCTTGTGGGTCACGATATTGCGCAGGCTCACCAGAACTATTTAAAAAGTTTAAGTCTACCTCTCCACGCCCCAACAAAATCCCCGCAATAACATTTTCAATAAGCGGTCCAACACTGACATGATCAAGATAATTTTGTGTGACACGATCAAAGACATTGGTTCCAAGTTCTCTCATAAAGAGAAGCTCTGAGGCCAAAAGTTTATCTATCCAAATTCCTTGAACATCAATTTCATTATTAGAAGGATTGGGATTCAGCGAATCCTTTCTTGACTGAAAGCTTTTTCCGCCCTGTCCTGAAACCAATAGAGGCAATC
>JBDHWX010000164.1:0-4173 GCA_039810365.1 Bdellovibrionales bacterium
AATCCCTTATTGTAAAATTAAAACGTTAAATTATTTGCGGAGTAGAAATAATGTGTGGGGTAAGCGATGAATGATGTCACTTGCCATTAAGCTTAAATGATCGTTTTTTTCTTTGACCCATTCATCGGCAATATAGCCATGAAGAAAAGCTCCCAAAAGAGCAGCCTCAAGTGGTGCTAAATCTTGGGCCAAAAAAGCTCCTATCATACCAGATAACACATCGCCGGTTCCCGCCTTCGCCAGAGCAACATTTCCAGTTTTTATTTCATATAAGTTTTCTTTTTGTGCAATCAATGTATGATGCCCCTTTAATAAAACAATACAGTCAAATTTTTTCGATGCCAAACGCACGTATCGGGATCTATTTTTTTGAATATCCTGAGATCTGACTTTTAAAATACGTGCAAGTTCGCCTTCGTGAGGAGTTAACACCCAGGAAGATCTTAATTTTATTTTTGGATTTTTTGTCAAAACATCAAAAGCGCCTGCATCCAAAACAACTTTTTTTATATCTGCCTTATGAAGTTCCTGAATTTTTTTTTGGATGAGCGAGATATCACTCATACCGGGCCCTAAAACTACGGCGGCAGGATGCATTTCTAAAATTTTTTCTTTTAAAGAAATAGTTAAAAAGTCGGGGTGTTCGTGAACAGGAAAGTTTTCATGACTTTGAATAAAAACATAACCGGCCCCACTTCTTGCAGCAGCTGTTGCTGCAAGTATGGCCGCTCCCCACATGCCTTCATGGCCCGCTATGACAAGGAGTCTTCCCCCATGTGTTTTGTTGTCCATGGGGGATCTCTTGGGCAAAAGTTTTTTTGCCATCAAAAGAGAAAATTTTTTCACTTCAATACTTCCTTTAAAAAGCATTTAAAGTTTTAGTTTAACGCTTTTTGAAGTCCTTTATCTAGAACATTTAAAAAATCTTCGGTATTGAGATATTTTTGATCTTTACTAATACAAAGAGCTAAATCTTTTGTCATGTGACCTGACTCAACAGCTTCAACACAAACTTTTTCTAAGGTATTTGCAAAATGGATAAGGTCTTTGTTGCCGTCTAATTTGCCACGAAAGGCAAGTCCCCTTGTCCATGCAAAAATGGAGGCAATTGGATTTGTTGAAGTGGGTTTTCCTTGTTGGTGCAAACGATAGTGTCTGGTGACTGTTCCGTGAGCTGCTTCGGCTTCCATCACTTTTCCGTCTGGAGTCATAAGGACTGATGTCATAAGCCCTAAAGAGCCAAAACCTTGAGCGACCGTATCAGACTGAACGTCACCATCATAATTCTTACAAGCCCAAACAAATTCGCCATGCCATTTAAGAGCCGAGGCCACCATATCATCAATAAGACGATGTTCATAAGTGAGACCCAGCTTATCAAATTCAGCTTTATATTCTTTTTCATAAATTTCTTGAAAGATATCTTTAAAAAAACCGTCGTAGGCTTTTAAGATTGTGTTTTTTGTACTCAAGTAAAGCGGCCATTTTTTTATCAAAGAATAATTAAAACACGATTTTGCAAAACCGCGAATAGAGGCTTCGGTGTTGTACATGCCCATGGCAACACCTGCTCCATTGAACTTGTAAACCTCCCAAGACTGCTCAGCACCACCACCTTCTGGTTTAAAAGTCATGGTAAGAGTGCCCTTACCCGGAATCTTCACATCTGTTGCTTTATATTGATCACCAAAAGCATGACGGCCCACAACGATAGGGTGAGTCCAATTGGGAACAAGCCTTGGAACATTTTGACAAATGATCGGTTCGCGAAAAACAGTTCCATCTAGGATATTACGAATGGTCCCATTGGGAGACTTCCACATTTTTTTGAGATTAAATTCTTTAACACGGGCTTCGTCTGGCGTGATCGTTGCACACTTGATCCCCACTTGATATTTTTTTGTGGCTTCGGCTGCCTCAATGGTCACACGGTCTTCGGTTTTGTCACGATTTTCGACACCAAGATCAAAATACTTCAAATCAATTTCAAGATACGGCAGAATAAGTTTATTTTTTATAAACGACCAAATGATCCTTGTCATTTCGTCGCCATCCATTTCCACAACTGGGTTTTGAACCACAATTTTTTTCATTTTTAAAATCTCCTGTAATAGAGCTACTTTTTCACAAACTCACCTTAAGGTAAAGCTTTGAAGTTTTTTTTGGCTACGTGTAAGATAGCTAAACCATGCTGACCTTATATAAGATTATATTTCTTATTTTAAAGCCATTCCCTCGTCTTACCGTTTGGTTTGCAGGCTACCTTTTTGCAACTCCAAGAAGAATCCCAAGGCCACCGCATGAAGAAGCCCTTTTGCCCCAAGCAACACGCATGGTTTTTGAATGTGGGCTTGTTGCCTATAAATTTGGCAGCGGGGCACCTACACTTTTAGTGCACGGCTGGGAGGGGCGAGGAACCCAACTTGGGCATTTTGCAGAACCCTTAGTTCAAAAAGGCTATGCCGTTTATGCCGTAGATTGGCCTGGCCACGGTGAATCCCCCGGAAAACAAACAACTCCCACCCATTATGCAACATTTATTAAAAGTGTAGCACTGGAGCTTGGTCCCCTTAAAGCCGTTATTGCCCATAGTTTTGGTTGTGGCAGTACCATTTTAGCAACATGTGATGGAATGAAGGTTGAAAGGCTTGTCTTGATTGCGGGACCTGATCGTTACCAAGATGTTGTGAACTCTTATTGCAACCGTGTTGGAATGAACGAAAAAACAAGAAAGCTATTTTTTGAAAGAGTGACTCAAAAAGTAGGAATGACTCCAGAAAGTCTTGAGGTTTCAAGGCTTGCGCAAAAAATCAAAATACCCGTGATGATTGTGCACGATCATGATGATAAGGCTGTTCCTTTTGCAGCAGGCGAAAGAATCCATAAGGCTCTTTTAAGATCAGAATTCCTTGCAACAAATGGCCTTGGGCACAGAAGAATTCTAAGAGATCTCCATGTGATTCAAAAAGTGAGTGAGTTTATTGTTGCAAGTTCTTAGGCTGAACTTAAATGTATTCAAAATAAGAGAGCAATTAGCGTCTCAAAATGAGATTCAAAATCTGTAGAACTCTTGAGAGTGTAAAAATATCAGAAAAAATCAAAAAAAGTCCCATGATTTTCGTTATTTGAAAAAATAAAGCATAGTTTATAAGCCCACAATTTCTACAGTTTTCATTAGAAATGGACTTTCAGATCCAACCTACTGCCAAAACACTGGCCCAATCTTTGCTCTTTAATACTTTTGGGGAATTAATCAAAAATTATTCGTTTAGGGGGATATATGTTTAAGATCATTCTTATGCTATTTGCATTTCAATATGCAAATGCAGAAGTTATAAAAGGATACGATTATTCCGTACCCTCAAATTTATCAATGCCAGCAGTCGGTGTTCCTTTTGTAGATGAACATTATGGTACAACCATTACAAGAGCAACCACTCCAAGCCAAGTCACAGATCGTAATTTTCCGGAATGGGTTCGGCATGAGTATTCGCGCAGACCCGCATTCAATACAGATTCGTCAAGAGCTCTGATGTTATCTAGCGGCGGCTGGCTTCGCTTGTATAATGTCAACTTGACTCAAAATACGATGTCTTTTGTTAAAACACTTTCCGTTGGTGGAAGTATTGAACCCAACTGGGATCCCAATAATAAAGATGTTTTCTATTATTTAGGAAATAACGGCAGCGGCATGAAAATTTATCGTTATGACGTTACAAATGACCAAACCTCTGTCTATCGTGATCTCACAACTCGTGTGAAAGCCCTCTTTCCAAATGCAGAATCTATGTGGACAAAAGAAGAAGGACGCCCCTCTAAGGATGGAAAAATTTGGTGCTTTATGATTGAGAAGTACAATTCTAGTTCTCAATCTGTTAATCACTTTGGTTTCATCTCTTATAATATTCAAACAGACGAAATCATTGGCCACTTGGCTGAAACAGAAAGACCAGATCACATCTCCGCAAGCCCGCTGGGAAATTATTGTGTACCCTCGAGTGATGGATCAAAAGGAACAAGAGCCTATAATACTTCTTTTACAAGCTATACCCAACTCTTTACAAAGTCAGAACACAGCGATCTTGCTCTAGATAAAAATGGCAAAGAAGTTTATGTTTTTGCTGATTACTCATCTGATGCAAACGAGGGTCATGTGGTTATGACAGATATGGC
>JBDHWX010000165.1:0-4132 GCA_039810365.1 Bdellovibrionales bacterium
ACCCCTTTGATATACCTCTTCTTTTCTACTAAAGGGTTTTATATGCGTACATTTATTCACGATCTCAAAAATTTTGTGGGAGAAAAGGTGACTCTTAAAGGCTGGGTTTATAATCATCGATCTTCCGGAAAAATTAAATTTTTACTTCTTCGCGATGGCACGGGAATTTGCCAGTGTGTATTTTTTAAAGGTGGTTGCGATGAAGAAGCCTTTAACAACTTTGAACTTCTTTCTCAAGAGGCCTCTGTCGCTGTTCACGGAACGGTTAAGGCCGAGCCAAGATCTCCTGGCGGCTATGAGCTTTCTGCCGAAAAATTTGAAATCCTTGGCAAATCCGTTGATTTTCCGATCACGCCAAAAGAACATGGTACCGATTTTTTAATGCAAAATCGTCACCTGTGGCTGCGCTCAAAAAGACAAGTCGCCATTATGCGTGTGCGCGCGCGTATTGTAAAAGCCATTCGTGATTTTTTCGACAATGATGGCTTTACATTAATGGACTCACCAATTTTTACTCCCAACGCTTGCGAAGGAACCACAACTCTTTTTGAAACCAATTATTTTGACCTCAAGGCTTATCTCTCTCAGTCCGGCCAGCTCTACAGCGAAGCCAGCGCTGCAGCCCTCGGAAAAGTTTACTGTTTTGGGCCAACGTTTCGAGCCGAAAAATCGAAAACAAGAAGACACCTTATTGAGTTTTGGATGGTGGAACCCGAAGTTGCCTTTAACGATATTTACGACAATATGGATTTGGCCGAAAGATTTGTGGAATATATTGCTCAAACGATTGCAAGAGAATGCGAAGAAGAACTCAAAACTCTTGAGCGTGATATAGAAAAATTAAAGAAAATCAAAGTTCCGTTTCCGCGAGTCCATTACAAAGAGGCCGTTGAAATGATTTTAAAAGAAAATCCATCTTTTGAAGTCGGCGGAGACTTTGGCGCACCCGATGAAACCATTGTTTCCTCTAAATACGAAAAACCAGTTTTTGTTCATCACTTTCCCGCAGCCATTAAGGCTTTTTACATGAAAGAAGATCCCAATGAGCCTGGTTACACCATGAGTTGTGATCTTCTTGCAACCGAAGGCTACGGAGAAATTATTGGTGGTGGCCAGCGTGAAGAAAGCTATGAAACTCTCGTTCGCAAAATTAAGGAACACAAATTAAGCCTTGAGGCTTTTGAGTGGTATTTGGATTTGCGTAAATATGGCTCCTTCCCTCACTCTGGTTTTGGATTGGGCGTTGAAAGAACCGTAGCATGGATTTGTGGCCTACCACACGTGCGAGAAACAATTCCGTTTCCAAGAATGTACGGCAGAATTTACCCTTAAATAATAAAAAAGGATTTAAGAATGGATGCGCATTTACAAACAACAAAAGGTAAAATTCAAGATTTAGACGAAAAAAACCAATTGGCTAAAAAGGCTGGCGGAGAAGAGCGATTAAAAAAGCAGCGTGCTGGTGGAAGACTCACGGCTCACGAACGCCTTGATATTTTACTTGATCCCGGTAGCTTTATTGAGCTTGATAAATTTGTAACCCATCGCTGTAGCAACTTTGGAATGAACGATAAAAAAATCTTGGGCGATGGTGTTATCACCGGCTATGGCCGTGTTAACGGAAAACTTGTGTATGTATATTCACAAGATTTTACCGTTTTTGGCGGCTCTCTTTCTCGAACTCAAGCCAATAAAATTTGTAAAATATTAGATCTCGCTATGAAAAATGGAGCTCCTGTTGTTGGCATCAACGACTCTGGTGGGGCGAGAATTCAAGAGGGGGTTGAGGCCCTTGGTGGCTATGCCGACATCTTTTTAAGAAACACCATGGCCTCAGGAGTTGTTCCACAGATAAGCGCAATCATGGGACCAAGCGCTGGTGGCGCTGTTTACTCGCCATCTATTACCGATTTTATTTTTATGGTGAAAGACACAAGCTATATGTTTGTGACCGGGCCTGACGTGATAAAAACCGTAACCCACGAAGATGTCACAAAAGAAGCTCTCGGAGGAGCGCTCACTCATGCAACCAAATCTGGGGTTGCACACTTTGCAACAGAAGACGATAAACACTGTCTTTTAATGATTCGAGAGTTTTTAAGCTTTATTCCAAGCAACAATATTGATGACGCTCCCATTGTGCCCGTTCAAGATCCTCCTGACAGAATAGTAGAAAAATTAAACGATATTATTCCTGATTCTTCTAAAAAGCCTTACGACATGAAGGAGCTCATTAAGCTTGTTGTTGATGAGGGCTACTTTTTAGAGGTCCATGAGCATTACGCAAAAAATATTATTGTTGGCTTTTCTCGTTTAAACGGCAGAAGCGTTGGTATTGTTGCCAACCAGCCTCAGTTTTTGGCTGGCTGTTTAGATATTGACGCTTCCAAAAAAGCTGCAAGATTTGTTCGTTTTTGTGATGCCTTTAATATTCCTCTTATCACCTTTGTTGATGTTCCTGGATTTTTACCTGGCACCAATCAAGAATGGAACGGTATCATCACCCATGGCGCAAAACTTCTTTTTGCCTATGCCGAGGCCACTGTTCCTAAAATTACTCTGATCACAAGAAAGGCTTACGGTGGGGCTTACGATGTGATGTCTTCAAAACACCTTCGTGGCGATATCAACCTTGCCTATCCTTCTGCAGAAATTGCTGTTATGGGGCCAGAAGGTGCGGTGAATATTATTTTTAGAGAAGAAATTAAAAAATCAAAGGACCCTGCAAAAACCCACAAAGAATTAACAGATAACTATCAAAGAACTTTTGCAAATCCCTATCGTGCGGCAGAGCTTGGTTATATTGATGAGGTTATCGAGCCTTCTCTTACGCGCAAAAGACTTATCGAGTCTTTGGAGATGTTAAAAAACAAACAAGACACCATGCCAAGAAAAAAACACGGAAACATTCCGCTCTGACAATTCGGAGATGTTTTTAAAATAATTTCTTTGGAGGAATATGAAAAAATTGTTTAAAAAAATATTAATTGCCAACCGAGGAGAAATTGCAATTCGCGTGATTCGCGCTTGTCGCGATCTTGGCATTCAATCTGTGGCCGTCTTTAGTGAGGCTGATCGCGACAGCCTTCATGTGATTTTAGCTGACGAGGCTTATTATATTGGGCCCGCTCCCTCTAAAGAATCTTACCTGAATTACGAAAAAATTATTGAGGTCTGCAAAAAATCTGGCGCAGAGGCCGTTCACCCGGGTTATGGATTTTTAAGTGAAAACTCCGATTTTGCAGCTCGCTTAAAAGAAGAAAATATTATTTTTATCGGACCCAACTCTGAATGCATCGACATTATGGGAGATAAAATTCAGGCAAAAAAGACCATGCAAAAAGCGGGCGTTCCGACTGTTCCCGGAAGTGACGGGCCCGTTCGCGATGTCGAGGCTGCAAAAAATGTTGCCAAACAAGTGGGGTATCCTATTTTGATTAAAGCTTCTGCAGGCGGAGGCGGAAAAGGCATGCGGCTTGTGACTAAAGAAGAAGAAATTGCCTCAGCTTTTCGGGCCGCTCAAAATGAGGCTCGCAATTTTTTCGCAGATGATACCGTCTATATTGAGCGCTATATTCAAAGCCCAAAACACATCGAAATTCAGGTTTTTGGGGATCAACATGGCAATGTGGTTCATCTTTTTGATAGAGAGTGTTCTATTCAGCGAAGACATCAAAAAATTATAGAAGAATCCCCAAGCCCATCTATCTCCAATGAAATTCGTGAAAAGATGGGAGAAATTTCTGTGAAGGCCGCCAAGGCCATCGGGTATTACAGTGCCGGTACATTTGAGTTTATTTTAGATAACGTCACAAAAGAATTTTTCTTTATGGAGATGAACACAAGGCTTCAGGTGGAACATCCCGTTACAGAATTTGTAACCGGCCGAGACCTCGTACAGGAACAAATCTTTGTAGCCTGTGGACATAAGTTAAGTTTTAAGCAAGAAGAAGTCGTTCAGCGCGGTCACGCCATTGAGGCTAGAATTTGTGCAGAAGATCCTGTTACGTTTGCTCCCAACCCCGGAAGAATTCACAGATGTCGTCATCCGCAGGGGCCATTTATTCGCCTTGATTCTTATGCTTATCCTGATTACACCGTGCCAATTCACTATGATCCCATGGTTTCAAAA
>JBDHWX010000166.1:0-4068 GCA_039810365.1 Bdellovibrionales bacterium
TCCGTCAAAAAGTAGCGAAGGATCTTTGCGGGTGGTTAAAGAGCATGTAGCAAAGCATGAAAAAAATATTGCAGCATTTTCTTTTGAGCCCATGCTTGGCGAAGGAGGATACATCGTTTCGCCAAAAGAATTTTGGGTTCCAATCTTAGAATTTTTAAAATCTAAAGGTATTGCTATTTGGGCCGATGAGATTCAAACATTTGCTCGCACGGGCCAGCTTTTTGCCTATGAAACTTTAGAAATTGGGAAATATATTGATATTTGTACAATTGCAAAAACCGTACAATTAGCCGTTACACTTTACACAGAAGAGTACAATCCAAAACCAGGTCTTATTGCAGGAACCTTTGCGGCAAGCACACCTTCTCTTTCTGCCGGCATGGAGATCGTTAGGATTTTAACAGAAGAGGGATATCTTGGGCCCAACGGAAAAATAGCAAAAATTCATAATGATTTTGTAGGAATGTTAAATGAGCTCAACGAAACAACATGTAGGGGGCTTCTAAGCGACGCCGGAGGCCTTGGTCTTATGATTGCGGTTACGGCACTTGATGGCGACAAAGATCGCGTGTCGGCACTGATTCAAACACTCTATAAAAATGGTCTTATGGCTTACGGTTGCGGCAAGAGTCCCTACCGGATTCGTTTTTTAGTTCCTGCGGTCATAGAGGAAAAAGATATACAAGTTGCAAAAAAAATTATCGAAAAATCAATTTTGCAGCATAAATAATTGGGAGAATTATGGGCTATCTTTTACGAAGCGCTACAGAAAAAGACATTCGAGACCTTCAGGTCTTGAGCGCCCAGTTTACAATGATCAATTTGCCCAACGATATTCCGACTCTTGAAAAAAAGATTGAACTCAGCCGAGCCTCTTTTGCGGGCGAAGTGACGGAAAAATCTGAGGCCGAATATTTATTTGTAGTGGAAGATACCGAAACCGAGCGTGTTGTGGGAAGCTCCATGATTCTTGCAAAACACGGAACCAAAGAGAGTCCACATTTTTATTTTAAGGTTTCTAAAAAGGAGCAATTTTCAAGTGATCTCGGTATTGGCTTTGTCCATCAAATTTTAAAATTGGAAGAAGAAACCGATGGTCCAACAGAAATTGGTGGTCTTTTGGTTGACGGAGAGTACCGTCGGGTTCCAGAAAAAATCGGAAAGCAAATAAGCCTTATTCGATTTTTATATATGGGGGCATATCCTGAAAAATTTGAAAAAAGACTTCTTTGCGAATTATCGCCGCCACAGATGAACGTTGGAAAAAGTGAGTTTTGGGAAGCTCTAGGAAGACGCTTTACGGGTTTGCCATATCAAGAGGCCGATCGCTTGAGTCATCGCCACAAGGAGTTTATACACAGTCTTTTTCCGCAAAATGAAATCTACACCTGTGTTTTATCATCAGCTGCAAGATTTGTTTTAGGTCGTGTTGGAGACGAGACAAGGCCCGCACAGCATCTTTTAGAAAAATTAGGATTTCAATATCTTAACGAAGTAGATCCTTTTGATGGCGGACCTCACTTTGGGGTGGAAACACACAATGTGCCCATGATTCGAGAAACGAAAACCTATGAGTTGTCGGCCAAAGAAGGCACAGACTTTAAAGAAATGGGCTTGGTTGGTCTTTTGCGCAATGGAATGTTTTTTGGAGCACAAACGGCCTACAGAATTGAAGACGGCAAGATTTGTCTACCATCCGTTACAAGACAGCTTTTAAAACTTTCCTTTGGAGAAAAACTTTTTTGTTCACCAATTTTTTAAAAAAATGAGGCTTTATGGATTTATATCGCGGTGATTACATCAACAAAGAATTTATGAAACCCAAAAAAGCAGATGGGGAATTTGTCGACATTTCTCCGGCAGATAAAACAGATGTCGTGATGAAGGTGTCTTATTCTTTTGAACACGTAGAAAAAGCAGCTGAAGCTGCAAAAAAAGCATTTCGCTCTTGGGCGCTGCTTGCCCCGCAAGAGCGAGCCCAATATCTCATGCGTCTTAAGGATGTTTATTTGCGTAGAAAAAATGAAATAGCAGAAGCGATTTCTCGCGATATGGGAAAACCCCTTTGGGAAGCCATAACCGAAGCGCAAGCCATGATTGGAAAAATTGATATTACTCTTAATGATTCTTTGAAGCTTGTTGAAAAAGCAGAATACGAAAACACAATGCCGGGAGTTCGTGGAGTTTTGCGATTTAAACCACGAGGAGTGATGGCTGTTGTGGGCCCATTTAATTTTCCAGGGCATCTTCCTAATGGTCATATTATTCCAGCGCTTGCTACGGGCAACACGGTTATTTTTAAACCCTCAGAACAAACGCCCTACGTGGGACAGATTATGGCCGAATGTTTTCACGAAGCGGACTTCCCTCATGGAGTCTTTAATCTTGTTCAGGGTCTTGGGGAGGTTGGCAAAAGGCTTGTTGCCCACGAGCTTGTAGATGGTGTTTTGTTTACGGGCTCCTATGATACAGGTCTTAAAATTAAGCAAGACACAATGACTCACTATTGGAAGCTTTTAGCACTTGAGATGGGTGGAAAAAACGCCTCTCTTGTGTGGAGCGATGCGGATATAGAAAAGGCAATTTATGAAAATCTTCAAGGAGCATTTTTAACAACAGGTCAAAGGTGTTCTTGTACGAGCCGTTTACTTTTGCACAAAGATATCTACGATCAATTTATTGATAAGTACTATGAGGCAGCAAAAAAATTAACCATTGGTCACTGGAAAGAAAATGTTTTTATGGGACCACTCATTAACGAAACGGCTGTCGAAAATTATCTTCGCTATCAGGGTATTGCCCACCGTGAGGGGGCGGAGTGCCTTATGCGCGGAAAAGTTTTGGATAGAAATCCAGCAGGGACATACGTTACGCCAAGTATTTATTTGGTGGATAAGTTTTCTGAAACATCAGTTTATCAAAAAACAGAAATCTTTGGCCCCAACCTTGCGGTTTATAAAATTGACGACTTTAATCAGGCCATGGAAATCAATAATTCAACAGGATATGGTCTGGTGATGTCAGTTTTTTCAAAAGAAAAAGAACTCTATGAAAGAGCCAATCAACTTGCGCGCGTTGGATTGATAAACTGGAACCGATCTACAGTTGGAGCAAGCTCTAAGCTTCCTTTTGGGGGCATGGATAAATCTGGAAACGACAGGGCATCGGCACACTTTGCAGTATATTACTGTACAATTCCCATAGCTAATCTTGAAGATGAAAACATTTTTGATGCCAAAAAACTTCCTCCGGGCATAGAGGTTGTCTAGTTTGAGGTATTTTAAAATTGTCTTTATTTTGTTCGTTTTAATGGGGATTGCCACAGCCATTTTTATCTACCATTCGTTTGGCCCCACATCATCTTCTCAAGAAAAAATAATTATAGAGGTTCAGCAAGGTCCGTTTGGGCGAGTTTCGCAAGAGCTTGAGCAAAAGGGTCTGATTAAGAACAAAAGGCTTTTTGATTTTCTTGCCCATGTTTTTGGATATGATTCTAAGATAAAAATAGGAGAATATGAAGTTTCAAAAGATATGAGTGCAAGAGAAATTCTGGAGCTTCTTGCTAGCGGAAAAAATTTGCAGAGAACCCTCACGATTCCTGAAGGTTATAATATTTTTGAAATTGCCGAGATTTTTGAATTAAAGAATATTTCAAAAAAAGAAGATTTTCTAAAATTTGTACAAGATCCAAAAAATGTTCAAAAATATGTGGGAATTTCAGCCGCCTCGCTAGAGGGATATCTTTATCCCGATACCTATTATTATACCAAGCAAATGAAAATGGATGAAATCATTGAGGCAATGATAAAAAATTTGAATAAGAATCTTGATAATATTTCTAACAGAATAAATGCCGACAAAAAGTTGCGTCATCGCATTATTACACTTGCAAGTGTTGTTGAAAAAGAAACAGGAGCACCAGAAGAACGGCCCGTAATTGCTTCTGTTTTTTATAACAGGCTTGCCAAGAAAATGAAACTCCAGTCTGATCCCACGATTATTTATGGATTAGAAATACAAAGGGGTGGGGTTGTTAAAAATATTAGAAAGGCAGATATTTTATCTCCA
>JBDHWX010000167.1:0-4060 GCA_039810365.1 Bdellovibrionales bacterium
GCTAATTTACTAAAAGGTGTTTCTATTGGATGGAAAAAAATTGAAATTCATGTACATTATTTATTTAATGGAAAAGGCTTTGGAATTTTATCTTATGATCAAAACTCAAATCAGTACGGTATGAAGTACTATGCTTTGTCGACGGGAGCAACAAGGGGAGCTTCTTGTGCCATCACCTTGAATAACCAGGAGCCTTCAAGCTCTTCAAAAATTCAAGATCTCGAACGACTGACTCAGGAAATGGCCTCTCAACTTAATTAATTTTTAAGCCTTTCTATTCTCTTTAAAACAGGGGGGTGGGTGTATTCCAAAAAAACCTTAAGAGGATGGGGTGTCAGATTTGATAACGAGTCTGCTGAAAGTTTTTTTAAGGCAAGGCTTAAGGCTTCTGGTTTTTTGTAGGTTAGGGCAGCATAGTGATCAGCTTCAAACTCATATTTTCGAGATAAGTAAAGGCTGTAAAGAGAAAGTATAGAGGAAATGGGCGAAAAAAATATTCCAAAAAAAACAAGACTTGCATAGACAGAAAAATATTCCATAGAAAAAGCATCAAAGATGTAATGATTATTAATGAATAAAGAAAAGATATAAAAGGTTAATGCTGTTTCAAGAATTGAAACGCCTAACTGGCGAAAGATGTGATTCATTTTATAATGGCCAATTTCGTGAGCAAGGACGGCAACCAATTCTTCTCGGGAGTGTTTGGTGATAAGAGTATCAAATAAAACGATTCTGCGAAATCTGCCAAAACCCGTAAAATAGGCATTGGCCTTGGTGGATCTTTTACTTCCATCCATTTTGAAAATTCCAGACAATTTAAAACTCTGTGCTGTTGTAAAATTTTGGATATCATTTTTTAGATCACCATCTTCCAGTGGAGTAAATTTATTAAAAAATGGCATAATCGTAATTGGTGCAATAAACATCATAAAAATTTGAAATCCCACAACAAATAAAAATGCAATGAACCATGCATTGTTAAATTTTTGAAAAAACCACAAGATGACCCCTAGAAGAAAGCCGCCAAGGATAAAACCTAAGAAAAGAGACTTAATCTGATCAATAATAAAAGTTTTCAGATCTGTTTTATTAAAACCAAATTTTTCTTCAATCTTAAATGTTTCATAGAGTGAAAATGGAAGGTGAGCAAAATAATTTAATAGAGAAAGGCCACCGATATAAATCAAACCTCGTATGATTGGAGAAGAAAATTTAAGCTGCAAAAAATTATCCCATTTTGCAAACCCGTGAAAGAAGATAAAAAGAATAAGGAGTGTGGTTAGAAATCCCTCTTGAATAAGTCCAAACTTGGTATTGGCTTTTAAGTATTCCTGAGATTTTTTATATTTCTCTTCGTCGTAAATACCAACAAATTCTTTGGGTATTGATGTTTGAATTGAGTTGAGGTTTAAAACTTCGACTAAAAAGGATATGACAAAGCCGCCAAGAATAAGGGCGTAAAGAATAAATGTGACCATCTGATACCTCTAAAAAACAGAATAAAAAAAGCCTCTTGAGAGATCAAGAGGCTTTTTAGTTTTTGATAATGAATTAAAATTAAAAAGGAATTTCTTCGTTAGAATCAAATGTAGGTTCGGGTCCAAAATCTTGAGCAACATTATCATTAAAAGCTCCAGATTGGTTAGAGGCCGCAGATCTTTCTTGGGCACCAGCGTTGGCCGATCCTAGAAATTGTACTGTTTGAGCAACAATTTCTGTTGAATATTTTTTTTGACCAGTAGCTTGATCATCCCAAGATCTTGTTTGAAGTTTTCCTTCGATATAAACCTGGCGCCCTTTGGCGAGATGTTGATTGCAGACTTCTGCCATTTTTCCCCAGACAACAATTCGATGCCACTCTGTTTTTTCTTGCATGTCACCTGTTTGCTTATTCTTCCATTGCTCACTTGTAGCCACAGAAAAACGTGTAATGGCTTGATTGCCACTTGTATATTTAAGCTCAGGATCAGATCCAAGACGACCGACAATGATAACTTTATTAACACCTGACATATGTACTCCCTGCCTTACTGATATTTATCAAAACGGAATTGTTTTGATCGCTTTTATAGTTTTCGATTCAGTAAAGTGCCTAGCAATTTAAATCATCTAAAGAAATGGAATTCAACAGAAGAAAGGAGCCAAATCTTTTTTTAGCATCTGCAAAATAAAGCTTTAATTTGTCTTTTTAGAAGGTATTTAAAGGAGTTAAGCGGGGTGGATTATAGAAATCACTACCGGAGGCCTTGAAAAGATATTCAGACCCCTTTTGACTTGAAGATTTTTTATATTGATCCAGAAAACCTAAAAACAATCCGGCTTTTGTCTCATAACTTGGCTTTGTTTTAATTTGCACCGAAAGATCATAGCCGCTCGGAATAAAGGCCACCTGATTGCCGCCATAAGTTTGAATTTTAACGTTCATGGTTCCGCGAATTTGTGCAAAAAGCTCATCTGTGGCAGTACCAATTTGAACTTTTTCAAGGTTTAGTTCTCCTCCATGGAGTTGCCCCTTTAAAATAAGTTCCTGCAGTTTTGTATCGGGGAGATTTAGTGATCCAAGGGGTGTTGCAATACTTGCCGATGTGATATTGAGGCGAACAGCTTTTGCGTCAAGTTCCGCATCGGGTTGCTCAGTAAAGGCGGGATCAATAATCCCCTTGGCATTCAGATTCATTTTACCATCAAGATTCATAGGAAGGTTCAACTGATTGGCAACCTGAGATAAGTCGATACTTTCGGTTTCAAGGGAAATACTTTGCTTAAGGCTTCCTGCCTTTGTTTTGGAAGTTCCGTGAACAGAAAGAGAGACGTCTCCTCCCATAAGACCCGATGCCTGAACACTAACACCTGGGCGAAAAGAAAGAAGTCCCATGATAGAAGGAGCAACTTTGAGTTCTTCACACTTTATTTCTGGAAACTGCATGGATTTAATTAAAACATGGTCCAGATTAAATCCTGGTGTTGGAAAAAGGGAAAGATTCATTTTGTCAAATTTAATGTAAAGCTGGTTTCCTGTTTGTTTTGCAACTTGTGATGTGACAAGTGATCCGAGATCACTATAGGGAAATAAGACAAATATAAAAATAATATAAAGGAATATAAACAAAAAAACTTTTTTCTTATTATTTCGTAGAATAGAAAAAAAGGATTTCATCTGATCTTCCCTTGGGGGTGGGGGGGCGCAGATGGAGTTTCTGTACCTTTTGAGTCCGATATTTTTGGCTTATCACTTTTTTCGGTAGGGGAGTCTTTAACAGAGAAAGTTGAGACCCTGTAGTTAACGTCATAGTAATGAGGATCGTCTTTTGTAGCCTGAACGTTAAGGCTTAAAGTTTTGACAAGTGGAGAAATATGATCAAATTCGTATCCAATATCCACGACTTGTCGAATATTGAGCTTGTGTAAATTAACATCAATTCCATTTGCAAGTATTTGGGCGGGTAAAAGTGATGACCCTTGGGGATTTACGAATTGTCCTTGCACAAGAGAGACAATTTGCTCTTTTGTAATACCCTTTTCGCCGAGAATTTTTTCAACCCGAACTTTGACATCATCAGATGTTATGGATTGCTCGTTGGAGGGAATACTCTTAATTTCTTGGGAGACCTGTAAAAGATTTTGGATGGTATCTTTTGTTTCTTCAAATTGTATAACAGAGTCTTGCGATTCTGAAAACCAAGAATAGGGCACAGAAAGAATAACAAGGAATAAAAAAGTAAAGGTTGCAAGAATTGTAAGTTTTTGATTTCGGGGAGAAAGATTATCGTAGCGATCCTTAAGTGAAATATAGGTATCTGTTTCTTGAAATTGTTCCCAGCGAACCATAACGATGTCGTGGATCTGATCCCATATTTCTTTAAGTTTATTCATTTTAATGTCTTTCTATCCATTTTAAATTGTAAATTAAAAGAAATTTTTCCATTGGCAGCAGCTGTTCCAGGAATTTCTTGCAGTTTCTTATCTACAGAAAGATTTCTTAAAAGACTTTTAAGAACCCCAAGCTGCTCCATGGTTGAGATTTCTCCTGAGAGCTGGACCATTTCGTTTTGTACACTTA
>JBDHWX010000168.1:0-4053 GCA_039810365.1 Bdellovibrionales bacterium
TCTTCTGTTGTTGGAACAGGGACATCTAATGGCTCAGGTAATTTTTCGATAAATGTAACGGTTAATCCCAATACTACGACTTACTTTTATGCAACAGCTACAGACATTGCCGGAAATATTTCATCTTGTTCACTTGCAGCTTTTTCTTATGTTCATGATGATACGCCACCTTTAAAACCGATACTTTCAACAATTTTACCAGCGTCGCCTTCCGATGTGCGAAACCCATTGGTGAGTGGAACGGCCGAACTTAATACCACTCTTAAAATTTATAACGACAATGCTTGCTCGGGTGCTATTTTAAAAACAATAACCGTCGATGCATCTGGGAATTTTTCTACCAATATTTTAGTTGGAGACAACCAAAGTTTAACCCTTTATGCCACAGCGACCGATGCTGCCAGCAATACGTCACCTTGCTCGACAGCGCCGCTCAATTACCAACATTATACAATTCCTCAAGGGGTGCTCTTTATACAAGGAACAACAACAATGGCCCCATCTACCAATACCAACTTTAATCAGGCCATAGCTTATCCCATTAAGTTTACAACAAGAAACGAGTATCACTCTGATTATTATAGCCACTCAGTAACAATGAACTCACATCAAATTACAGCAAAAGTAAGTGGAGACTACTTTTTATCTCTTATTATTCCTTTATCTGGATCGGTTGCAGATGGTTCTGTGCGGGCTGAGGTGAGAGTGAACGGAACTGTGGTTCCACAAGGGATTACCGAAAGTGGTTATATCAGTAATGCAGGATCGCACACAGAATCCTCACTTCATCTTGCAACACTTTTGCCAAACCTAAATGCAAATGATGTTATCGATGTTACGGTTCAGGGTGTGGGGGCTGCTGGAACAATAACGGGAGTAGCAACTTTAACCATGGAATATATCCAAGGAACCAGAAATATTTTTTATGCAACGGCAACTCAAAGTATAAATTCCACAAATCTGAACCAATCAACGTCTTATGCTTTGGAGTGGACAGATCTTATTAAAAAATCATCTTTTGTTCATAGTAATCTGACCAATCAAGATCAGGTTTCTCTCAATTCATCTGGAAATTATTTAGTCTATTTTAATCTTCCGGTTGAGTCTTCGGATCCAGAAGTACACGTCGTTGCTCAAGTTAAACTCGATGGAGTTCCACTTTCTTACGGTAATATTTCTCAGGGATTTATTAAGGGAGCTGGGAATACAAAATCTTCTCTTCATTGGGCAGCACTTTTACCAAATGTGGTTGCTGGAAGTGTTTTAACTATTGATGTGGGTCTTGAGGCTGCATCTGGAACGGTAACAACAACGACAGGTAATGTGGCTTCTCTTTTTATCGAAAAACTTTCTTCGCCGGTGGGCCTTTTTATGTCTCGTACAACAACAGGTACAAGCAATACCAATTGGAATGCAGGAACACAAAATGCTAAGTGGAACTTAGATGACATGATTGATTCTGGTTTTTATACGCACTCTATTTCGAGTAATGCAGATCGGGTGACTTTAAATCAAGCAGGTGATTATTTTGTCATTTTGAATATGCCGACAACTTCAAGTGTTGCCAATACCAATTGGAGATCTAGGCTTTATGTGAATGGTGTTTATATTACAGGTGCAGATTCAAAAACGACTTATATTTCTAATTTATCAGGTCATAATGAATCTTCTAACAGCATGGTTTTTTTACTTCGAAAAAGAAATGCAAGCGATATCGTAACGGTTCAGGCAACTCGAGAAGCAGCAACGGGAACAGTCACAAGCCACGGGGATTCAAGCCTTATTCTCCTCTATAAACCCAATAGTACTTCGCCATAATTCTGCCCTGCTTCATTCGCAAAAAACGTAACATAACCATTCATGGTTGATGTTTTCTAAAAACAAGTGCATAGTAGCATAAAGTGAAAATCAAATGACAAAGGAGTAAAAAATGGCTTTTGAATTACCAAAGCTTTCATACGAAAAAAATGCACTTGAGCCGCACATCTCTGCTGAGACTCTTGAGTATCACTATGGAAAACATCATCAAGGTTATGTAAATAAACTTAACGAGATCACAAAGGGCACAAAATACGAAAATATGACCCTCGAGCAGGTGATAACGAGTTCAGAAGGTGGTGTTTTTAATAATGCGGCTCAAATCTGGAACCACTCTTTTTATTGGAAGTGTTTAAAGCCAAAAGGTGGCGGCCAACCAACAGGAAAAATTGCAGAAAAAATTAATGCAACTTTTGGTTCTTTTGAAAAGTTTAAAGAGCAGTTTTCAACAACAGCGGCTGGAACTTTTGGTTCTGGTTGGGCTTGGCTTGTTCAAGATGCCTCAGGTGCTATTAAGGTGATGTCGACTTCTAATGCTCAAACACCTATGACTCAAGGATTAACAGCTCTTTTAACATGTGATGTTTGGGAACATGCCTATTACATTGATTACAGAAATGCTCGCCCCAAATACATCGAAGCATTCTGGCATCTTGTAAATTGGGATTTTGTAAATTCTAATTTAAAGTAAATTAAGAATTAATTTCTTTAAAGGATTCCGTTGTGCGAATGAGGGCATCAATGATGCCTGCTTCGTCAACAGCATGGCCGGCAGTTGCGATAGGTTCAAATCGCGCCTCCGGCCAAGCTTTATGAAGATCCCATGCATTTTTAAAAGGGCAAACCACATCGTATCGTCCATGAACAATCACTGATGGAATATGACGAATCTTATAGACATCTTCGATAAGTTGATTGTCTGTTTTAAACCAACAATTATTCATAAAATAATGGGCTTCAAGGCGAGCTAACGATAGGGCAACATGGGGATCACTAAAATGATCAATGGAGTCTTTGTTAGGAACTAACTTAATGGTTGAGCCTTCCCATGTGCTCCACGCTTTGGCAGCTTTTAGGCGTTCAAATTCGTTTTCACTTGTTAATCTCTTGTAGTAGGCCTTCAGCATTTGGTTACGCTCTTCTTCGGGAATAACGGAGACATATTGATCCCAGAAATCGGGAAAAATAAAGCTAGCGCCTTCTTGATAAAACCAATGGATTTCTTCTTTTCTGCAAAGAAAAATTCCTCTTAAAATAAGTCCCAAAACACTTTTAGGATGAGTTTCGGCATAGGCCAGAGCAAGGGTAGAGCCCCAAGAACCACCAAAGACAATCCATTTACTGATTTCAAGATGTTCTCTGATTTTTTCAATATCTTGGACTAAATCCCAGGTGGTGTTGTCTTTGAGTTCTGCATGAGGCGTACTAAGACCTGCACCTCGTTGATCAAATAAAATGATACGATAGTATTTAGGATCAAAATATCTGCGGTGCTTGGGTGTCTTGCCAGCACCAGGGCCACCATGCAAAAATAAAATTGGTTTGCCTTTTGGGTTTCCACATTCTTCGATGTGAAGCTCGTGAAGATCAGAAACTTTTAAGCGAAAATTGTTATAGGGTTCAATTTCTGGAAAAAGATTATAAAGCATAATGTTTTTTAGTTTTCATCAATCAAGAGATCCAGTAAAGGCGGGGTGTTCCATTTGCCTAGAAGAGAAATAAGCTTCTTTTTAAGCTTTAAGGTACGAGCTTTAATTTCTTCTGGAGAAGTTGTGGGTTTGAAATTATTAAAAAGAATTTCTTTGGCTATAAGATAAGACATGGCTTCAAACTGCTGCCGATAAATGAAAGCTTCTTGGAGAAGTTTTTGAAAGTCATTTTGAACCAGGGGGTCCTTAAAGAAGGTTTGTGGATTTTCTTGTAAGTATTTGTCCTGATAAAAAATATCTATGGATTGCCCGTCAAGAGTTGCTTCGTTTTTTATAAAAGCTTTTAATATCTGGATGGCTCTATTGGCTAAAATATAACCCGTCATTGAAGTGTTAAAAAGATAATTTTCGTTTTCAAGAAGATCTCTTTTGGTCCCCGTAAGCTGAAAAATTCTTATTTTTGCTTCTGTAAGATGAGCGCGGATTTCATCGTATGAAAATTGATTAGAATAATGAATGTAGTGATCAGAAAATGGTAAACTTTCTCCATTTATAAAATAGGGGTTGAGTTTGTTTGTTTTAATAG
>JBDHWX010000169.1:0-4036 GCA_039810365.1 Bdellovibrionales bacterium
GCACAACATTTTCTGATGGTATCAAAATCTCACCAAACTGAGCTTCCAACCCATGCCTTTTAATTCTTTCAAGAAGAGAAGCTTTTGCTTGAGCCTCAAATCCCGAATGTGCATTTACTATGTACCATTTTTTTTCCACAATATTTTCTCCAGTTTAAAGCGATATCAAATAATTCATAACCTTACTTGATACAAGATCAAGAACACCAAGCAAGACCCCGGATATAATAACCATAATACAAACAGCAATCGTAACGGCTACAACATCTTTTGTAGGAATCCATACCATCTTGCGAATCTCAGATACAACCTCATCTGCCCAACGATTTATCTTCGAATTGAATTGCAAGTAAAAGAAAAGAGCGATTCCTATAAGAAGAGGAACTCCATGTGTAACCAGATCGTTTCCAGAAAATTTCGCAAAGACATTAACTGAGGCTTGAAGAATTTGGATAATGGCACCAACAACATAGGCTGTGATACCACCTGCAAAGAGAAAACTCGCCGTTATAATTTTTTTATTCGTTTGGTCCATTTGCCAAGACTCCCTTTCGATTCGACCTTAAAGTGGCAGGGCAGGAGAGATTCGAACTCCCAACACGCGGATTTGGAATCCGCTGCTCTACCGTTGGAGCTACTGCCCTTTACGGTTTAAGATCATTTCATCTTCTACAGAACTATTCGTTTTCTGTAGTATTTGAGTTACTAGCTTCTAACTATTAACTTTTTAAACAACAACGGGATCCTTTCCAGGATCCCTATGTTTTCTTTTTGTTTTATAAAACTTTTCTAAAAGTTTTCGTTATTACTCAACAATCTCAGTAACAACACCGGCACCGATTGTACGGCCACCTTCACGGATCGCAAATCGCAATTCTTTTTCCATCGCAATTGGTGCAATCAACTCAACATTCACTTCTGTACGATCACCAGGCATAATCATTTCTGTGCCTTGATTAAGACTTACGACACCTGTGACATCTGTTGTTCTAAAGTAAAACTGAGGACGATATCCGTTGAAAAACGGGGTATGTCTTCCACCTTCCTCTTTTGTAAGAACATAAACTTCTGCTTTAAATTTTTTATGAGGTGTAATGGAACCTGGTTTAGCAAGAACTTGTCCACGTTGAACCTCTTCCTTTTTAGTTCCACGAAGTAAACAACCAATGTTTTCTCCCGCTTCGCCGTAATCAAGAAGTTTACGGAACATCTCAACACCTGTAACTGTTGTCTTAATAGTTGGAGCAAGACCAACAATTTCGATATCTTCGTTAACCTTAATCACACCACGCTCAACACGTCCTGTAACCACAGTACCACGACCAGAAATCGAAAAAACGTCCTCAACTGGCATCAAAAATGGTTTATCAATAGCCCTGACAGGTTGTGGAATATAGCTATCAACAGCATCCATCAATTTTAAGATGGCTCCTGCTCCGATTTCGCCCTCATCACCTTCAAGGGCTTTTAAAGCCGAACCTTTAACAATTGGAATATCATCGCCTGGGAAATCATATTTGTTCAATAGATCACGAACTTCCATTTCAACAAGGTCTAGAAGTTCTTTATCATCAACCATGTCCACTTTATTTAAGAATACTACCATGGCAGGAACACCAACTTGACGAGCAAGAAGAATGTGTTCACGTGTTTGTGGCATTGGACCATCAGCTGCAGAAACAACAAGGATGGCGCCATCCATTTGAGCTGCACCTGTGATCATATTTTTAACGTAGTCAGCGTGACCGGGGCAATCCACGTGAGCATAGTGACGTTTTGCTGTTTGATACTCAACGTGAGTTGTTGAAATCGTAATACCTCTTTCGCGCTCTTCAGGAGCGTTATCGATTTGGTCATACGCTTTAAACTCAGCGCCACCTGTTTTTGCAAGCACCTTTGTGATTGCTGCCGTCAAAGATGTTTTACCGTGGTCAACGTGTCCGATTGTCCCGATATTACAGTGCGGCTTGTTTCTTTCAAATTTAGCCTTTGCCATTTGTAAATCTCCTTTTTCCTAAAGTGATTCTTAATATTATTTTCTTAAAATCTTTTGAACCCCTATGGTTCAAACTTTATTTCCTTTTTCTCTCCCTCATCATGGAGCCCACGACGAGGATTGAACTCGTGACCTCACCCTTACCAAGGGTGCACTCTACCACTGAGCTACGCGGGCCTAAAATTGGAGCGGGAGACGAGGCTCGAACTCGCTACCCTCAGCTTGGAAGGCTGATGCTCTACCAAATGAGCTACTCCCGCCCGATTACATACTCACAAACCCTTACCAGTAAAAACTGGTGGAGAGGGAAGGATTCGAACCTTCGAAGGCATAAGCCGTCAGATTTACAGTCTGATCCCTTTGGCCACTTGGGTACCTCTCCGAAACACAAAGCCAAAAAAGTTGGAGCTGGTTATGGGACTTGAACCCGCAACCTGCTGATTACAAATCAGCTGCTCTACCAATTGAGCTAAACCAGCCAAACTCATGCCTGTCTTAACAAAGACCCATTTTTTTAAAGAATTCGGACGGCTAAGTCAAAGATATTATTTGAATGTTCTGTATTTTAGAAAGGATATTTTGAATTTTGTGATTTTTTTTTGAATTAGCTTAAAAATTAGGCTTAAAAAGACCTTAAATTCTAATATGTTGTCTGAAGTATTCGGCTAACCCTATGGAAACCGATGTGGCCACATTCAAGCTTGCTTCTTTATCAATTTGAGGAATTTTGATCAATTCATCACATTCTTTGAGTGTTTGAGGCCTCATTCCCTTCATTTCGGATCCCGCAACCAAAACACACTTATGGTGGAATTCTGTTTTCCATAGGGATTTTTCTGATTTTTCACTGAGTCCATAGATCCAAAATCCCATTTCTTTAAGTTGCTTAAGGGGTTGAAAAAGCTGGTTGTAAGTTTCAATTCCTACATGTTCGGCTCCACCACTTGCAACTTTGCAAGCACTTGGCGTTAGTCCTACAGACTTACTTTCTGTCATCAGAATTCCTTGGACTCCCAATAACCAAGATGTTCTCAGAATACCTCCCAAATTTTGCGGATCTTCGAGACCGTCAAGAGCAATAATTAAAGCTGGCTGATCTTTTTTAAACCCCTCCCAAGGAAAAACAGGATCCTCTAAGACTTCAACGGCAACACCTTGGTGGCCTTCACAAATCTTGTTAAGCTCTTGGATTGCAACCACTTTCACTGGGATATTTTTTTGTTTTGCAAGATTCTCAATATCTTTTAGATCATGGGAGTTTAAAAAATCCTTTTTTAAAAAAAGATTTCTTATTTTTTGTGGACGTATTTTTAAAACTTCATAAACCGAATGTAAGCCAACAACTTTTCTCATTTTGAATCCATTTTAAATTAAAAGTTTTTCCACAAAGCTCTTGGGATCATGGGCTTGGAGAACTGGACGGCCAATAACAATGGCCGCAGCTCCCCAAACAAGGGCTTCCTTTGCTGTGGCCGTTCTTTTCTGATCATCTATTTTTTCTAAGCCACTTCGGATTCCTGGCGTTACAAAATAACACTGAGGAAACTTTTCGCATAGAGCCTTAACCTCATGAGGCGAGCAAACAAAAGATTTTATTCCGCTTTGAAAACTCATCTGAACAAGTGAAAAAACCTGTGAAGAAATGGGATCTTTATTGAAGTTCGGTGGTAAATTTTCTTGTGAAAAACTCGTTAATATTGTAACGGCAAGAATATGAAATGGTCTTTTTTGAGAAAGTTCTTTTTCAAGTTTGGCAAGCCCCGATAGGGCAACTTCACCTGCTGTTGCATGAACTGTCACAAAACTCACCCCCGCATCAAATGCAGCGCGAATGGACGATTCCATGGTCGATGGAATATCATAAAATTTGAAATCTAAAAAAACGGGCGCAAAGCTTGCAATCTTTCCAATAACTTCAAGGCCATATTTAAAAATAAGTCGAGGGCCAATTTTGAATCCACCAACAGCATGGTGTGTTTGCCGAACGATTTCCAAAACTTTTTTATCATCGTCGAGATCCAACGCTACAAAAATGGGTTT
>JBDHWX010000170.1:0-3999 GCA_039810365.1 Bdellovibrionales bacterium
TGTTGTGTAGTCTAAAGAAGTTGAGGTACTTGTCATGAAATTTCCATTTGCAACATCAAAGGCAGGAGCCGATATTTATATTGATCTTGGAACCGCAAACACACTTGTTGTGGCTCATGGAAGGGGCTTAATTGTAAATGAGCCCTCTGTGGTTGCTTATCGTGAACATCTTGGCAAAAAGAAAATACTAGCTGTGGGCAGTGTCGCCAAAGAAAAAATGGGCAGAGCCCCAGGCAATATGATTGTTACGCACCCTTTGGTTGATGGGGTCATTGCAGATCTTGATGTGACAGAGGCCATGTTAAAATATTTTTTTGAAAAACCAGGGGTTATCAAATTTTATAAACGTCCAGAAGTTGTGATTTCTCTTCCCTATGGGGTAACGGATGTAGAAAAAAAAGCCTGTGTTCAAGCGGGAATCTCAGCAGGTGCTAAGAAAGTTTATCTTATAGACGAACCTATGGCAGCAGCCGTGGGAGCGGGACTTCCTGTGGAACAACCTCGAGCCAGTATGATAATTGACATTGGTGGCGGTACAACAGAGGTTGCGGTTATTTCTTTAAGTGGGATTGTTCATTGTGAGGCTGTTCGCGTTGGGGGGCATGCCTTTGATCGTGATATTATTGATTTTGTAAAAAGAAAACATAATTTGATTATCGGAGAGCAAACCGCAGAATCAATTAAGATTCAAGCAGGGACAGCATCTCAAGAATCTCCTGTGCAAATGGCAACAGTTAAGGGGCTTGATGCAGCAACAGGTTTGCCCAAGTCATTAGAAATTTCATCAAAAGATATTTGTCAGGCTTTAGAAAGCTCTTTAAATTTGATTATTGAAGCCGTTCATAGAACTTTAGAAAAAATTCCACCAGAACTTGTCTCAGATATTATTCAAGATGGAATTGTTCTTGCTGGCGGTGGCGCTTTGATACGTGATCTAGACAAGCGTTTATTTAAAGAGGTTAAGGTTCCAATTAAAGTGAATCAAGACCCACTTTTGACCATTGCTCGTGGTGGAGAAAAGATTATTGCTTCTAAAGAATTTTTGATGAAGATCATTATTAATTAATAAGCTATTTTAAGATTAGAAAATAATTGGTCATTAAAAACAAAGACTGCGGATATTTTACCGGAGTCCAGTCATTATCGTGAGTATGTAAAAGTGAGTTCGTAACAGTTACTCTGCATCTTCATTTATTTTAAAAATTTTTTCGTTAAAACTGTATTGAGGTTCTGCAAGGCCACTAATGGCATTTTTTATAAAGTTTTTATTTTCTTCTAAGTTTGGTTTAACATCATACTCAAATTGACCAATTTCTGAGAGTTTTTCTTTTGTGTCGTTTGCAAATTGAGTAGCAGGACGCTCGACATCTTCTGGCTTGATTGTCCATTTGGCATTAATAACACCCAAGCTTGTAACAAAATGTTCGTTTTTTTCTTTAGATAACTTTTCAAAATTAAAATAATTTGAAACCCATTTGTTTTTTCCGTCGATATTGAACATACAAGTTATTTTATTGAGATTTAACTTTTTACGATTTGTCTTAAAATAGTAAAATCCGTCAGGAGATAGTCGAAAAGCTGGATTGAGATCAATATTTAAAAATACATCGCAAGTGAGGTCTTTATTGGTTTTGCCATTCAAATTGAGAAGCATTTTGCCTGTATAAAGACGGTCTTCTGATTTCATTTTTTGAAGATCAACCTGCTTTGAAGCACAAGATGTTAAAATTGTAGCTGTGGCGATAAATAGAAATGTTACGATAAATTGTTTCATAAGACCCCTTGTTATGAGCAAGGTGGTTATTTGAATCTTAGCTTTAAGAAATGTCAAGAATTGAAGGCTTATAGGATTTTACCTGGCGGTATTTTTTTATCAGATTAAAGTATAATAAATCCAATAACTTACGATTAGAGCAATATTTAAGTTTTAGTCCAAAATCTCCGATTGATACAGTATGAATAAGGTTCCTTTTTTAAAGCATAAGTATCCAATTTTTGTGTTTTTTATTGTTTTTATTTCGCTTTGCTTTTTTGCGTTTCAAAATTGTAGTCCGATACATCTAACAAGGCCGATTCAAGAGCAGGCTACTCTTACGCCGCCAATTGACCCTCCGATTGATCCACCTTCTGATGTCACAGTGACGATTCCAGGTGGGACGCCATCTCTTCCTATACCAGTTGGAGCTTGTGGATTGAATCAAACCAATCCTGGTGATGTGGCAGAAATGGAGTGGCTTGGGGTTCATCCTACTAAAAATTATGGAACTCCTTACCAAAGGGGAGGAGACCAGCTTTATAATCCTCAGCGAGGAGACCCTAGTCGGTGTCGTAATGCACATTTGATCAGACCTGATGAAGATACTTATATTGTTTTAAAGTTTAATACACCAACAGTGGCCCAAGCGTTAGCGAGCAATCAATCTGTTTTGGGCTACTTGGCCGGCAGTGCTTTTTTTATTTCGTTGTCACAAACACCGCCAGAAAGCCAACCCCAGATACCCGATGCTTGTTCGACCTATAGCCATGTTTATTTAAATTGGGCTTTGGGAAATATTGGAAATGGTCAGGGTGGCGTACAAATTAATTTTAATAATCGAAATGATGTTTGTAGGCTCTTAGAAAATACAACTTATTATATGACGATAATGTCAAAAAAGAAGATGAGACCTGATCTTGCGCATGTGCAAGATGTGAGAGGTGAACTTCCTACAAAACTTTTTGATCAAATTGTAGTCAATGAGGGCTTTCAGGCTAAGTCTCAATGTGAATTTCAAGAATCAAGCCCAGTTTTTGTTGGTATCAATGCAGATGATTCTTCAAGACCGCAAGCGGGAATGAGAAATGGAATAAACTATAGAGGCTTAGAAACAGGAGTTTTTGTTACATTTGGAGCTAGTGTTCATCCGGCAACTTATGTTGACCCAAGCCAGAGGCCAAATCAAACGATTTCTTATTCTGGATTTCAATATCCAGTTAAATTGGAGCTTTTGCAAACGGTAGAAGATTTAAGTCCAACCGGTTATGGTTTGTATAATGCCCTTAAAAACTGGGATCATTACGGCTGGCTGAATACCAATTATTGGGGTTATGGTTTTATTGCAGAATTTAGTTTTTCTGTACAAAATAAAAATTTACCACCAGATCTTGCGGGTGGGCAAATCAACCCTGGCTCTATTATGTCGTTAAAGTTTAGAACTCCCAAATTTGGAGAAAATGCAGGTGTGGTGAAAATGATGCGCGAAATTTCTCCTTATGGACGTGTTCCTGGGGTTACAGGTTCCGTTCGAATGTCTATTTCGGAATGCCCTGGGGATTTTTCTGGCTTTAGTCCAGGTCCTGGTTCTTTTCAATATCTTTTTACTTCTGGGTACAATCTTTTAACTAAAGAAAATAATTATCTTTCAGGTGTTACTCAGTTACCATGGAAAACATTAAAGCCTGATACCGATTATTATTTAAATTATAAGATCACATTACCTGATTGTGGTGAGGGACAGCCTGCTTGTGAAAGTGGAAATTTAAGTCTTAAAAGTTATAGCGGTGGATATTTGTACTCTGTGCACGAGCAGCAATAGTTAATGGCTGTCGCCGGGCAAAAGTTTTTGTGGAAGGTCTCTTAAAATAGTCTGTTGATCTTGGTAATCAATAACCCACATGCGATCAAATGTATTTTTATTCCATTTTTTTATGGGTGGAGTGGCCCCAAGGCTTTTTGCAAGGCTCACAATTTCGGTATGGCTCCAAGCAATAAGGATCACTTTTTTATCAAAATTTTGGGAAGTTAAAAGAAGTTGTGAAAGTTTTTTAAAGTCTTCTGCAACGTATGAAGATTCTACTGGTGTGTGGAGTTTTTCTGCTAAAGGTTCTAAGGTTAGTATGGAACGCTTGCTGTGAACACCTGGTTCATAGGCTGCCGCAAATAAGAAGGGTAAACCTTTATCTGCAAGTTCTGGTTGTTTTTCAAAAATAGATGCTAGGGCCTTTGCTCTTTGAAAACCT
>JBDHWX010000171.1:0-3984 GCA_039810365.1 Bdellovibrionales bacterium
TGCATGCCACAAACTTTTTGGGGCCTCCTCGTTACAGAAGCAATCTTGGTGATAGAGATTGAAGATGTGTTGGAACACAAAATGGCCTCTGGTTTTGCAATACTATCGATATCTTTGAAAATCTTAAGCTTTGTTTCTAAATGTTCTGTGGCAGCTTCAATAATGATATCAGCCTGACTCATGTCCGAAAGATTCATGGTGGTTTTGATTTGAGATAAAAGCTTTCCCTTTGCCTCTTCTGTTAAGGCACCTTTTTTAATTAAACGATCACAGCTTGACTGAATTGTGACAAGAGCTTTCTTTAAATTAGTTTCCGAAATATCATACATGACAACCTGAAGCCCAATGCTGGCTGCAACTTGGGCAATTCCATTTCCCATTTGTCCGCTACCAACAACCCCAAGACTACGAAGACTCATATAAACTACTTCAAGTTTTTAAAAAATTGAAAGTGAGCGCACTTTCCATGCCAAAATCCATTCACTTCCCTTCTTTAAAACTCCGCTTTGTTCTTTATTTTTGATCGCCCAAAGATAAAGACTTGATGTTCGAAACTCATTAGAAAGGCTAAGTCCAATAATATAACGGCTGACCCTATCATCTGCAAGATTGGAATCCCCATCATACTGCTCATAACGAAAAAGCCCTGTGAGGTTTTGCGTAATGGGATGACTTAAATCCAGATGAGCACCCCAAAATTTTGTATCATCAGTAGGAACCACAACATCATTTAATTTTTTTCTGCCGTAGGATCCCTCTAACAAAATCATTAAATTATAAAATTCAAAAGAGCCAAAGAGATTTGCGTAAGTATATTTTTCTGTTTTTGCAATATTTGAATTCTCTTTGTACCTTCCATTAGAAAAAGAAGCCGCGATCTCAAGGCCACTGGGATCCTTCCATCCCACCCGTCCCGTATGCCAAATCATACCATCTTGATCTGGACCATTTTCACCATTATGTAGGGTTGCAACTGTATAAAACTTTTTATAAGAAACGCTATATTGGACACCATAATCTCTAAGTCCAATATTCTGAGTCGCATACTGGCTCGTATCTTCTCCACCCATAAAAAGTGTTCTTGGAAAAATCCAATCCGACTCGCGTCTTCCACCCTCCCAACCAAACATTAAGGGAACAAGTCCCGCTCTAACTGTCCCGTAAAGAGAGTCCAACTGTCCATAGGCTTCAAAAAAAGAAAGATTTTTATAACTATCAATTGCAGCTCCAGTATTGGAGTGCAGACGTGTGTTTTGATTGATTAAAGCCTTTTCACCAACCCCAAAGTGGGCCGATAGACTACGATCCATCTTCCAAGAAAAAAAGAAATAACTGCGATCAAGATCAAATTGTGCTGAGCGATCATGTGTTGAGTAAAAACGGGGTTGAATGAGAATATCTGAAATAGAGAGTTGCCCGATAAGTTCTTTTTTTTCATCTTCAGAGTGTGCTATCTGCCAAAAACTCAAAAGACTCACAACAACCAATAAACTTAAAAGCCTCATCAATTTTAACCCTCTTTATGTTGGCAAGTTAGCACGCAAGACCAAATCAGTCGAGTTTTTTTAACCTTTCAAAGGCTTCTAGCATTTGGCCTCTGATCATATCCTTGAATTCATGTCGCTGATCGACATTGTATCCATGAGTCGAGATGGGTTTCAAAAATTCAACATAGACTTTATGACGTTTTGTGAGATCAAAAAAAAGATTTTTCTTTGGCAAAACCTTGTAAGTTCCTGAAACTACAACAGGAACAATAAGGCATTGTGTCTCAATTGCCAAAATAAAAGGTCCACTTTTAAAATCACCCAACTTATTTTCCTTTTGTCTTGTCCCCTCAGCAGCCAAAATAAAAGATTCATTTTTTTCACGCATACGCCTTGAAGCCTCTCGCAAAGTTCGAATAGCGTCAGCACGGTCTCCTCGATCAATTTTAAGAGCCCCGGCAATAGCCATAGCCTGTCCAAATATTGGAATTTTAAACAGTTCCTTTTTTGCCCCAAATCGTACTCGCTTATTGATAACCGACTGAATGACGGGAATATCAAACAAACTCAAATGATTAAAAACAAAAAGACAACCCTCTTGTGGGATGTTGGTTGTCCCTAGGATTTTAACATCGATTCTTGCTAAAAAGTTAATAATGAGTGCCCAAATTTTTAGAAAAAAATCAAGTGTCTTTTCTAAACCAATCAAACATAGAGAGATAACCCATGCCGCATAAAGGATCGTAAAAATTCCCGCAAACAGTGTCACCAAAGGTGAAAGCAATACCAAAATAAGCTTGGTCATTTTTCCTCACATAGCGAATCAAAAAATGGTTCTAAAAATTCTTTTTCAAGACGTTCTTTTGATATTTTCATATTGTTTTTTAATTCTGCAAGTAAATTCTTTTCTTCTACAAAACTACCACGTAAATTTTGTGGAATTTCCTGATCACTCGTATCGATAACAGACTTTATGAATGTTATAGGTGCAGATACATGATGAACTTCAAAAAATTCTAAAACAAAACCTGTCTCCATATCAACGGCATCAACATGATAGTCCAAAAATAATCGCTTCTTTTCGTCTGGAGTCTTGATGATTCTATCGACTGTTAATACCTTCTGAATTTTATCTCGCCCCTCTTCTGGCCTTAAAAAAAACTCTCTTTGAACTTTATTTTTTAATAACACTACATTTTGTGCTGTAATGATCTGTCCGATCTTCAGGTTAGGGCTTAGCCCCCCGCAAAAACCAACAATATAAATTCTTTCAAATTGAGTTTCAGTTCCCAGTAATTTTTTTAAAGAGTACTGCACATTTTGACATCCCATACCCATTTCAAGATGCAAGACTCTTTTTTGATTGATCACAGCTTCTGATATCTTTTTATCTAGCAGGCGTTGAGAGTTAAAAAACTTAAGAACTGAGTTTGCCTCTTCAAAGTAAGCTGTTAAAAATAAAAAGCTTTTCATATCTTTTACTTATGCCCAAAAATACGAAGCCTCGCCGCATTTTTTTGGCGCGCCTTATATTCATCATGCGCCTGATCACCCGAAAGATTATTAATAAAAGTCTCATAATCTACGATTTGGATTTCAAATGGGAAGAAGAATCTAATATTTTTTTCTCCTACATTTATTTCGACAAGTTGGCGAGAAATGAACTTCATAAAACGGTAATTTTGCGAAGAATACTGGTTATCCTTAATTCGAAATTCTGCCGCGTCTGGGTTTTCTTTCATTTTTTTAATCAACAGATCATTGATATTTTCCTGAGATGAAACTTTTTTTTCCTGTATGACTTTTAAAAAGAAATTAAGAGGATAAAGATTGTTGTGGGACTGTTCGGGCATCACATTTGGTAAGCTAATCACATTTTGTTTTACCAAAAAATCAACAACCCGAAACGAATCATAAACATTTTTTGTGACAAACCGTACACCGAGACGATCCAGCAAGCTAATGGCCACGGCATGGCTTTTTGTGAGAAGCTTAATGACTGAGCTTGACGTTCTTTTAAATGGCTTTACAACAAACTTATGCAAATAGATAGCGTCTTCACCCGTCCCCAGCCTAACACCTGTGACAGCATCTTCTACAATGCAATCCCGAAATTTTTTAAGAACCTGGTCTTGAATGACATCAGAGAATTGACTAAACAAATCATTATTCACATGTGCAAAAGCATGCATAACTTTTAAAATAGCACAGGCCCATTTCTGATTTTTAGAATGAGTCTTAAAGCTTGCCATCAAAAGGAGATTGCCAATTTCTCCCAACAAAGCTGGATCTGCCAGCTCCTCAGGAATACTTTCACCATCTTCTATAAGATGCTCTCTTAAAAGAGAAATCGATTTTCTATAAATTCCCCAAAGTTCTTCAACATCTTTTTCATCATGCACATCATAACCATAAGAATGAATAAACTGATGAGCTTGATCAAGACTTTGAACCTCAAGGTGGTCAAGATCAATAACAGAACCACCGTTTAAAATAG
>JBDHWX010000172.1:0-3954 GCA_039810365.1 Bdellovibrionales bacterium
TACAAGGCAAAGATCTCGGTCTTCCACTCCACCCAAGACCGATATTGGTGGGAGTTAACCCATCCACATCTTTTAAAGGATGAAGAGTATCTAAAATTTTCGTGTAATCTATGTGCTTAGAGACTGGCATTTGAACCAAAATCCCATGCACCTTAGAATCTTGATTGAGTTTTCGAATGAGGGCCAAAACTGTTTCTTCTGAAGTGTCTTGTGGAAGCTTATGGGGAAAGGATTCGATCCCCAACTCTTGGCAAGCCTTGATTTTATGACCAACATAAACTTCGCTTGCAGGATCATTGCCGATCAAAATAACGGCAAGGCCAGGGGTTGGCTTTTTGTAATCTCTAAGAGCTGCAACCTCTTTTTGAACTTGATCTTTGATGGCTTTTGCCACAATTTTTCCATCTAATAACATGAAGGAATTAAAAAGGGAGTAAGCCTCTTTGTAAAGGTTTGCCTTGAGTTTGACGCCATTCTAAACAAAAGGGGTTCCAACTTATTTTATCGCTCTAAAGCGTACAAAAATTAGACAGGGGTATGAAAATCTTAGGCATTGACCCGCATGGTCATCCTCTCTATAATGGCAACCGACACAAAGGGAGCAAGAGATGGAAAAGGTAAAAATTTCTAAAGATGGTTCAAGTATCGATTTTGCACAGTCTGATAAGCTGCCAGTTTCTCCAAAAAAATTCAGACAGGGCGCGGAACTTGAGGGCTTTTATCGATTTATATTTGAAAATGACCTCAGAAAAGAAGCTCTTAATGTTATTGACCGTATCTTCTTAGCTCGTAAGGTTTCGAAACTTAAAAAACCTCTTGAAACTCTTAAGAAAAATATGATCCAGGCCCAAGAAGCCGTTTCAAAAGCTGCAACTCAGGTTGAAAAAGTGGCAAAACAAAAAGTCGCAGAAGTCAAAGCCCAGGCTAAAAAAGTAGCTGCTCCTAAGGCAACTCCCAAAAAGTCTGAGGCAAAAAAAGCGAGCGCTAAAAAGCCTGCTAAATCTGCTGCCTCTAAGTCTGCAGCCAAAGCTACAAAAAAGAAAACTCCCAAAACCTCTGCAAAGTCTTCTAAAAAGAAGAAAAAGTAAACCTTCAAAATCCAGACATTTTATCCGAAGTATCCGGGCGCTGAACATGGCGCCCGTTTCGTTTTATTTTAAAGCGCTCCTCTCTTTTGCATAAAAATCTCCTCATAGACTTTAAATGCAATTGTAGCAAAGGAGATTTGCCGTGATCAAAAATCAAAGGGGCCAAGGGTTAATTGAATATCTTATTATTGTAGCTCTCGTTGGTGTTGCCACCATCACCGTTATGAAAGTCATTGGTCAAAATGTAAGGGCTCAATTTGCAAGGGTCTCTAATGCCATTCAGGGCAAAAATTCTAAGGACGTTGAGACCACTCAAATTCGAGAATCACAATATAAAACACGAGATATGGGTGATTTTTTTCGTGGAGCCGATACAAGGGAAAGCCGTGATTAGAGATGAACATGGCCAAGGCACCGTGGAATCTGCCGTCTTTGTTATTTTTTTAATCGCTATTATCGTAGCTTTCTTATTGATTTGCTATTTGAGTATTTCAAAATATTGGGTTCAATATCAACTCCACGAAGCCAATATCTGCTACGGAGCCACTTCTCAAGAGCTACAATGTAGCAAGCAAGCTCAAAAAAATATCGAAAAACTTTTGCCGAAAACTACAGAAAAAAATGTCGAAATATTTAAAGACAAAAGACGTGTTTTTTCTCGCTACTGGTTAAGAGTTCCTTTTGCAGAACTCATGGGAACTCAAAACAAAATTTTATTTGAAGAAAGCCTTGGTTTATGAATCAAAAAGGATTTGGTATTATTTCAATTTTATTTTTGTTACCAGTTCTCGTCTTAACAGGGCTTCTCTCTTTTTGGGGATACGATATTGTTCAAAAATATTCACACGCACAAGATCTCTGCCGTGATCGACTGTTACTTGCTCAAAAAGAAATGGGCCGCTCTCTTGTTGAACTCTTAAGCCTCAATCCAGCAGCTGACAAATTAAGAGAGCAAGAAAAGTGGCTTCGTCTTAAAATTATTGCAAGTAGCGCCAACCCCACAGCCGCTGCTCGCTATGGAGCTTTATTAACAAAAAATCTTTGGGAACAAGGCCTCCTTCGCACACAACAAGAATCAATTCTTAAAGTTGGCGAATGGCGAGCACGGCAAATTCTTGGCTCTCTTAGAAGAACTCTTTCTATCAAAAATAACATCACTCCAAAAATCCACGTTAAAAAGAGCCCTCCATTGTCTATTGCTGGTCACTTTGAACCCCAAACTTTTTTTAGCCAAAGGCAAAATCTCCAAGCCTTCTGGACTCAAAAAACAACCTCTGCTTTTTTTCAATATTTACCAGGTCTCCCTCGAAAAATTGAAGGCCAATGTGCCGCAACCCTTAAACAAGAAAGGAATTTATGGAATGCCCATATCACCGACTTAAAGTTCAGTCAGGTCAGATCGCTGTGGAAATAACTCTCGTGGCAACAGTTATGGCTCTTTTGTTTTTTGCCATGTTTAAATTTCATAAAGAGGAAAAAACTCATGCCACAAAAGAATATAAAATTCGCGATCTCAAACACTACCAAATGAAAGGATCTCCATGAAGCTGCCAAATATAAAAACAAAATATCTTGTGGTGACATTTGCTATCCTTGGTCTTTTAAGTGTATGGTTTGATTTTTTTTCAAACAAAGAAGTCTCAAACCAACGCAATCAAAAGTCAAAAAGTGTGGATACTTATATTCCTGCAGGAATGACTCTTGTTCCCATCGAAATTCAAAATATTGAATCTCTCAAAAACATATTAGGCGACTTTGGTGTTGTGGATCTTTATATCCCTTCGCTTGACCCTAAAGTTCCCTCTCAAAAAATTGCCTCTAACGTTAAGGTAATGAGAGCTCCCCTAAACCCCGACGTCTTTGCAGTCCTTGTTCGAACAAAAGATGCTGCAGCCATCGCTGGCCGAAGCGATCCTTATTTTGTCACCGTACAAAATCCAAAAAATCAAGATTCGCGCATCCAAAACTCAGTCACACGAACCCAAATTATTACGGAGTTACAATGAAAACACTACTGATCTCAACTCTTATTGTTTGCCTCAGCCTCAACTCTTTTGCCTACCCTATTTTGCTGTATCCTTCTCCCGAAGTATCAAGAAAAGAGAGGGAATCTTTTTTAAAAGTTGAGTCCAAAAAATTTATTAGCTTTTCAAAAAATTATATCAACCTTGTACCTGATCAAAAAAATATTGACCTTCTTCTTGAAAGCTTCGAACAAGCACAAAAATATTATCTCGTTGGAAATCAGGAACTTGCCCTACAATTTTTTAACAAGGCTGCTGCACTCAAGGATATCGACGACTGGAAGGACCCACAGAGGAAAATGATTTTTGCCTCTCTCATTCGGATGGCAGAACTCGACCCAGCTCATTCGAAGGCACATCTCAAAAAGGCAATGGCGTTTGGTCCCAATTTTTCTATCAATGAGTTTCATGCTTCTTCTCAAGTCACAAAACAATTTCAAGAGATAAAATCTCATATCAAAAAAAGTTCCATAACCTGGCCCATCTTAGAATTAAAAAAAGACTTTTCTTTTATTTTGATAAACGGACGCACAATTGACTTAAACCAATTTGATGAAATTAAAATTCCTCAAGGGACCTATCGTTTGACTTATCTTTCTGATATTTACAAACCACAAACGTATCAGGTAACAGCTCAACAAATTCCGCTTATTACTCCTTCTCGAATTCCGTTTGCTCAAGGAACATGTCAATCGCCTAAACTCAACCAAGACGAAGACTATGACCAACCTCTTGCCGTTTATTATTCTACAAAATGTATTCAGTATTCAAATCGTGGAGTCTGGTCTCGGGAGCCCAACGGAAAAAATCTTCGGACTTCTCAAGATAATAAGACATGGGCC
>JBDHWX010000173.1:0-3927 GCA_039810365.1 Bdellovibrionales bacterium
TGTTGATTTTCCGTTATAAAATTTTTCAAAAGAATCTACCATGGTTTCAACAATCTGATCATGTGAAATCCCCGATTTTAATTCATTAAGGTTGACGACTCGGGATCTCACAGACTCCTTCCCCTTAGATTGCAGCTTTTTAGGATTAGGTGTGAGGTACTGTCCTAATCGTGTCAGATCTGCATGCAAGAGTAACGTCCCGTGGTGGAAGGATCTATCTCGTTTTTCTCGATAAGCACTTCCGCTAAACTTTCTTGGCCCATCAGAAAAATCAATCATCAAATCATTTCGCCCAGAAGCATGCCCTTGAATTCCTAATTTCCCTAAAGCACTCAAAATAATTTCAATATTGTTTTCTTTTTTATAGTTTCCAGATGGTGATAAAAATGTAAAGTTGGTATTTCCAAAATCATGGAAAACAGCTCCCCCTCCTGTAGTCCTACGAGCAAGATGGACTTTGTCTTCCTTCATCTTGGTAAGGTTGCACTCCGACCATGGATTCTGATTTCTGCCAATCACGACAGTTTCTTCGTTTCGCCACAAAAATAGAATTTGAGATGAGGGATCAAGATTATGGAAAATCCATTCTTCTGTTGCAAGATTCAAATGAGGATTAAAACTATCAGATAAAAAAACTTTGAGATCCATCGTTACACCATTTTGATTACATAAAAAATAAGAAAACTTGTTACCTGATTTAGGGGCAAAAACAACTTTCGTCAAGACCACCCATAACAATCATTTTTAAAAGCCATAAGCCATTCTTTTTTAAACTAGACCTTAGTCGTTATTTTTAAGACCAAAATCGAAAAGATGAATAAAAACAATAACCTTTCGTCTAGTTTTCGTATTGAAGCAGTGTGAGTCCATGCCACCTCAACAAAAGAACGCTAAAAATAAGTATTGCGATTTTAACGGATTGAAATCTGCAAAGAGGGGGAAAAATGAAATTAAAACAATTTATTATTACGGCATTGCTCGTAATATCAACATCAGCTTTTGCTGGTAATTTCCATAGTCTTATCGTTGGTGGCACGGATGCTATACCTGGTGAATTTCCATTTATGGTCTCTTTTCAATCAGGATCTTTTGGTGGTCACTTTTGTGGTGGATCACTTATTAAGAAGAACTGGGTTTTAACTGCGGGTCATTGTGCAAGTTATGTTGCCAGTGCGAAGGCTGTTATCGGCTTACACAAGCAGTCTGATACATCGAATGCCGAAATTTTTAAAGTTAAGCGAGTCATCAGACATCCTGGCTTTAGCAACAGCACTCTTGAACACGATTTTGCATTAGTTGAGCTTGATGGTGAGTCAAGTTATGCACCCATTGCTCTTAATGACACAGAAATCGATATTCCAAAAACAACAGACAATCAAATCGACTCTATCACTGCTGGTTGGGGTACGATGAAAGAGGGGGGTGGTATTGCCCAAACTCTTCAAAAAGTTCACGTTCCACTTGTTAATGCTGATATCTGCAACCAATCTTACAACGGTGAAATTGCTGATAGCATGATCTGTGCGGGGCTTCCTGCCGGAGGAAAAGATGCTTGCCAAGGTGATTCTGGTGGACCTCTTTTTGTTACAGAAAATGGTCACTATAAACTTGTTGGTGTTGTAAGCTGGGGACAAGGCTGTGCTCGTCCGAACTATTATGG
Organism: Bdellovibrionales bacterium; assembly: GCA_039810365.1. Taxonomy (GTDB): domain Bacteria; phylum Bdellovibrionota; class Bdellovibrionia; order Bdellovibrionales; family JAEYZS01; genus JAEYZS01. Next base: position 1,661 of record JBDHWX010000173.1, read on the forward strand.
TGTTTATTCAAAAGTAAACTCTGCTATCGATTGGATCAATCAAAACGCCCTTTAAAAAGTGCTTGTTTATTTTGGGTATTAAAACGCATCAATACCAAGCTACTTAACTTTAAAAACCCTGCACTCAGCAGGGTTTTTTTATGCCATAAAGCTAATCATTTTTAAAAAAGATTTCGGCAACTCGGATTGCGAACCTCTTGAATAATCTCCCTTGTTTTTTCTCTTAAACGCTCGGGAAGACCTGGCTTAACAACAAAAGGTTCTGTCGGGATATAACTCTGAATAACTGCCATATTTTTAATATTATCAAGCTGATTTTTTTCAAAAATATTTTCGTTAGATGAATGTTGGTTAGCAAAGTCTAACCTAGACGTAAAATCAATTAAAATCCACCCGTGCTCTTTTGTATAAACCAATTGATTTTTACGAAAATCCCCAACAGTTCTCAACTGTGCCGTCTTTTTAACAAATATCAAAAAGTCGTTATCTATCTGAGCTAATTTTTCTTTTGATAAATTTTCTACAAACGAAGACTCAAAGTAGCGAGCATAGTCAAACTCAATAGATACTTTTTCGACAATCAAAAATTCATTTTCATGGCCTGCTACTGTGGCCACTTCAACCACCGGAACTCCCTGTTGAGTTAAAGCTTTGTATCCTCTATAAAACTCTCCCAAAGAGTCTATAAAAATAGATTTATCAGACAACGGATTTAACCAAGCAAGATAAGAAAAATTTTGCATCTTTTTTTTACGAATCCGCAATGCCTGATTATTTCCAATATCCAAAATAACGTTTTGCCCCCCTATACCCAAAAGATCGAAAACCTGAAATTTGATTCCTTGAGAAAAAATAACCTCTATAGGGTTATGGGGACGCTGCTGGAGCCTTTGAACAAGAGCTTTTACTTGCTGATCATAGTCCTTAGCAACTCTTCTGTTATTTGCAAAAAGTTGAAACACAAAATTTTCTTGGGCTTGCAGAGGACAACCCAAAAGAAAAATAAGATTTATGGCCAAAAAGAAAACTTTCATACTCTTTAATAAAAAGCAATTTAGAGGCCACGCCACTATTTTATGTAAGAGAATCAACGAACTATAGGATTTAACACACTAAAAAAAGTACCCTAACGGTGACAAAAAGGGTCAAACTGCTCCCTTACGCTGCGCCTGGACCTTAAACTTATCCAATCTTATCCAAAGTATAAAACTTGCTTCTTATAATCCCCCACAAAAACTCGCCTATGTTATTAAAAATACAAGATAAAATATGATTCCAGGCGCAGTCTAATGGAGCAGCTTTAAAAAATTAAGTCTCAATTTTAAACAATTCCATACCGATAAGATTCTTAAGAAGAAAAAGGCATTATTGATGAAAAGAAAATTAATCTATTTAGGCTTCTTAACTTTTATCATAACAACCATTTTGATTTTTCAAAACTGTAGTCGTGTACGATTGAACCACATTGCAGATAATCTTGTCCTAGATGAAGTGACTTCTCCTGGTAACAACACTCCTCCTACTGTATCCTGCCCTAATACAATCACCGCTCCTGATACCCAAACACCAAGCCAAACTTCTGAAAGAATTCTCAAAAAGATTAACACCATCCTCGGGTATGGAACTGTTTTTCCTAGTATTTTAAGCCCCTACCCAAGAAACAACGTTGATTTTTCGGAATACACAAACGTTTGGGGATATGCCCAAACCAAAATACCTTTACCAGAAGCCCTGCCTTGGCCGGGTCTTCGTGGAACAAGCTTTCCTGTTTTTAAAATGCCACGCAATGCCTATTTTGGCGCACATTTTAAAACTCCTAAAAGACCAGAAGATTTTATGGGAGGGGCAGCAGCGGGTATGTACCTCACAAATAACTATGGTGGTAATGCCATTATGACCGTCTCCATTAGCAAGCAGTGCGGTGATTTTTCCAAATTACCTGGCTTTGAAGGTGGAGTCAGAGTTCCTGGTGGTGATCCCTGCTACACAAGAAATCGTCCAAATGATGATAGTGCGCTCATAAACTGGATAATGGAGTATCCCGGTATGCCAGAAGTCACACGCCAATACCAGTGTGTTTTAGAATATGATACCGATTACTTCTTAAATGTTACAATGGCCTCAATTGAAAATACAAATCCAATAGATACAAGGTGCACATCCCCTTCTGTGACGGGTGAGTGTGTTGTTAGTATTGGCTCCCGATAAATTATTTTAGCTCCGACTCTGCACAATCCATTTTGGCTTGACGATCTTGAAAATATACC
>JBDHWX010000174.1:0-3915 GCA_039810365.1 Bdellovibrionales bacterium
AATTCTTTGGCAAGCAACTCCCATGTTTCCAAAGAGGAGGTCCTTTGCTGTTTGTGTTAGTGAGTAGCGGCAGTCTAATGCTCCGCCATTTATTTCTTGAAGATGTGTAATTTGATACCATGTTGGATTATCTTTTAAAATCAATTGTGCAATAAGAGTTTGAACGTCTGCAACTTTATGAGAAATAATTCTACGAACAAAATCTTGCGAAAAATAAAGTCCGGCATAGACTCGTTGATAATCTCTTAGGTCTGCTTTATTTGCGATTTGAGCATCGAGAGCATCGTTAATGCGTTTGGCTTCAACACTGTTTTCTGTAAGCTTACCAAAAAGAGAATTTTTAATATTTTGAATGTACTCTTTATACTTCTTTAAAGATGTCTTGGTATTTTCAAAAGAATACTCAAAACCAAGATCCGTTACAGTTGCACCGCTAGCGTCGGCTCTGGAGATCAGGCGAAAGGTGCGATTTTTATTTTCGTTGGATTGAAAGAAGTTAAAAAAGCGGAGCCTTTGGGCAGAACGTCTTTGAATTTGTCCGATAATTTCATCACCGGCAGGAGATGCTTCGTCTGTTTGAGTTTGTCTTGCTTCTAAATTTTTAATATTAGCTGTACGAATTCCTATAAAACCAGTTTCTGTTCGATTCGTTACAAGAAGTGTAGGGGTTAAAGAGCTTTTTGTTCGGCTCATTAAAAGATCAACTTTTCCTGGAATTTCTTTAACGTATTTTAAAACGTTATTGTACTCATGAGGAATATGGCTTGTTACACCTGTAACATCAGCAAGCTTAACATATTGTTTATCTTGAGTTCCAAGGACTTCAGAAAGTTGGCTTGCACCTTCTGGAGTATTGAGATTAAAAGAGAAGAGTTTTTCTTGGATTTTATAAAATCCATTGGTTGAACGAACTCTTTCGGGCTCAAAAGAGATGAGGGGCAGGCCTATTCCAAAATTGAATTCGTTATTTGATGCCTCATCAAGTTCAACCTTAACAAGAATTTGACCAGGAGCTACCTTTTTAAATCCTAAGCGAAAGTAACGATATGTATAGTGATGAAAGTCTGCACTTAATAAACCTTTATTTGCACCAACGCCAGGACCAAATTTTCTAAAGTATGTTTTAATTAGGATTTCTCCTGGCTTTAAGATTTTATCGTCCTTTAATTTTTCAATATCAAGGCGTGCAAATTTTGCGAAAACTTTGTAAGGATCAAAAAAGCCTTCAAAAAAGATTTTTGTTTTTTCATTGTCACTAAATTTATCAGAAATTTTTCTGACTTTGCTTTTGCTTTCATCATCATAGATTTTTTGTGCGAGTTCAGGCGCTTGATCTTCTGCGGATCCTTGTTCGGCTTCGACTTGTGCCTGCATCTCATTAACGTTTGCGAGATCTGAAAATACTTTGATGGTATCCTTTTTTAGAGAGTCTTCTAGGGAGTTTGTGTAAGATATTTTTTCAATACGAACACCATTATAGTTTTTAAAGATATTTAAATTGGAATTTTTATCAAGAAAGCTTTTAACATTGAGTTTTGTAGAAACAGTGAGTTCGTCTAAAATCATAAATTGCGTGCGATAATCAGAGCTCGGAACGCCGTTGGAGAGGCTTCCTTGATTTATGGTGCGTATAATACGAGTAGGTCTTATCTCTGGTCCGACGGTAACGCTAGAGTTTTTTCCATTGAGTAAAAAATCACGAGAAACAATTTTTGCTTGAATCTTATAATCGCCAAGAGCATCGAGAATGTCATCAGCAAGATCGTCTTGGGTTTCCCACAAAAGATCTCCCAGCCGACTTTCGCCGTGAGTATTGGTGTAAGTGGAACCCACTTCAAGAGTTGTGTTTTTATTGATACTTTGAACGCCTGTTCCTTCATAAACAGGTAGAGATTTGTTAAATCCAAGAAGGATAAAGCTTAAGGAAAAAACAAAAAAGTAACGTTTATTTTTGGAAGTAAACATAAAATAAACCCTTTGCATGAATATGCGGCTATTAATTTAACAATAGCGCGCAGCATAATATATTATACGCAGCGTGACAAGCCTATTTTTTACGCTTGTATTTTCTGTTCAAAAAAGAGGAATTTATTTGTTCTTTTTATGAATCTTATAAAATAAAAAAATGTAGTAGTTTCAAACACATATAATAAGTAAATTGTGATTAAAATTAAACACTTCTTGGCTATTCATTAAGCACAAAAAGTACGATAATAGGGGCAGGTTAGCGTGGTGCTGGCCTAAACAAGAGGAGGAAGACATGATCGCACGCATCCAGTTTTTAAAAATGGGACGTTCAGAGGCTGTTGAGGGCTTTGTTACAGAACAGCTGGAGTATTTGCAAACCCATATTCCTCATAAAAAGGAGGCTCATTTTCGTGTGTGGTTAGAGTGTGAGAACTCACAAAGCCAACCAGGGCGGGATGCTTTTCGCTGTGCCATTGAAGTTGATGGACTTAAGAAGAAAAGGTTTTTTGCAGAAAAGAAAGACTCTAATTTTTACAGGGCCTTTGGTCACTGTGTTGAAGCTTTAGAAAGAGTTTTTAAGCGAGAAAAAGGTATGAACCAAAAGCGCAGGAAAAATCGCATGAGGCTTATGCCAGCTTATAGTTAAAAGTCCAGAGCAGGGTGTGTTGCCACTATTAAGTGGTTTAAAATGAGACAAAGGGAGACGGAGATCTCCCTTTTTTTATTGTTGTTGTAAATATGTTTTTCAGACCCACCGATAGTAATATCGTGGAAAATAATAAGAAATTAAAAAAAGGTGAAGTGCTCATTCGTGAAGGTGATGCTATCGAAAATCTTTACCTTTTAAAATCTGGACGCCTGACAATTTTTATTGAGCGTTCTAATAAAAAAATCGAAGTGGGACAAATTTTTCAGGGTCAGGTTGTTGGGGAAAAAGCTTTATTTGGTCCGTCCAAAATGGCATTTTCTGTTATGGCGGCAACAGAGTGTAATTGTCTTGAAATTCCTCTTAAGGTTATTGAGCCACATTTTGCCGCTCTTAATGGTATTGTTCGAGGTGTTACAAAAGGTACTATTGATGCCTTAGCCGAAACGAGAAAAGAGCTGCAGTCTCTAAAAATTGAACACGATAGTATTCCTTGCGATCGTAAATATATTGCCAAAATTTTTGCTGTGATTTATTTAACCGCCAATATGACGGGAACTAAAAAAGAAGATCATGTTTTGATTTCTTTTAATACGCTAAAGCTTTATTCAAATCGCATTTTCTTAGAACCACATACCAGAGTTTTTGGTGCCGTTGAAATTTTAGTGAAACTCAAATATGCAGAACTTGTATACAAAACAAATGATGAGGGAGAAGAAGAACTTTCGGATATCAAACTATTTAACGTAAAATTGATAGAGGATTTTTCGGATTATTTTCAACATCAATATTTTAAATCTGGTAAAAATGAAATTCTTATTGTTGATAAGCTTGCCATGAAGTTAGCAGGGGCACTTGCTGATCTAAGTGAAAACGAAGAACTTGATCACAAAAGAGCTGTGAATATGGATTATGAGGCCCTTATTACCGCATTAAAAGATAAACACGGTATTGAACTTAAGACGGGTCACTTTGATTTGTTAGAAAAAAAAGGTCTTTACGCTGTTAGAAAAACAAAAAACGATAAGGTCTATCTTTCTTTTGATAGGGAAGAGTTTAAGAAAAGCTACACCAATTGGACGATCATTAATGAGTTTGATAAATGGAATGAAAATGGTTTTATTAATATGAAGGAAGAAGAAGAGCTTAAAAAAGCTCAAGCTAAGGGTGCGGCTGAATGTCCATCTTGCGCTGGGGTGATTACACCTGAACAGAAGTTTTGTCCGAGCTGTGGGCATAAGCTTTTAAAGGCAGCCTAAGAACAATCAATCCCAAAACAGACGCAATAAGCGATGCCATAA
>JBDHWX010000175.1:0-3908 GCA_039810365.1 Bdellovibrionales bacterium
ATGGACGTTGCCGATGTGGTTCAGAGAGCAAAATTTAAAGAAGCTCAAGATAAAGAGGTCGCAAAAGACTATCTTGGTTCCGCGCAGTCATTTGAGGGCTTTGCAAAAGCATATCCTGGCTCAAAGTATGCGCCTGTGGCAAAGTACAATGCTGGAATTAACTACGAAAGAGTTGGAGACCTTACAAAAGCAGCAGCACTTTATGCGTCATTTGTGGCCATTGCGCCAAAAGATAATGAAAAGCAAAAAAAAGAAGCCAAAAGACTTCTTGGCCGGATTTATGAGAGAACGGGACAGTTAAAAAGGGCGGCTCTTGATTTTGAAGGCTTTGCCAAGGAATATCCCAAGGATCCTTTAACTCCTGATCTCTATTACAACTCTGCGGTAATTTGGGCGGGATTTAAAAACTATAATCGCGCTATTCAGAATTATGAAAACTACTACAATACATCTAAAAAAGCGAATCGTGCAGATGCGATTTATCTTATTGCAGATCTGTATGAAAAAAAAGGAGCCCTAACTCAAGCAAATAAAAATTTTGAAAGATATGTTAATGATAATCCAAGAAACATGACGCTTGTTATTCAGGCGACATATCGAATAGCAAAAAACTCTCAAAAAATGAATCAGATAGCAAAATCCGAAGAATGGTTTAATAAGGTTATCGCCCTCAACAGGCGAGCTGGTGGAGACATGGGAGCGCGTGAGGCAGCAGAGGGAAAATTTCTGATTGCTGTTAAAAAACTTGGAGAACTCAAAAATATTAGAATGCCGTCAAATCCGACAGAGCAGGGAAAGGCTATTCAAAACAAATTGGCTGCACTCAATGTCCTCAATCAAGAGATGATTAAAATTGTAAAGCTTGATGTTGCTGAATTTGTGATAGCAGCCCTTGAAACAGCAGGAGAAGGTTATGAGCATGTTGCTGATACGATTTATCATTCGGCAATTCCAAAGGGACTCAATGCGGATCAACAAAAGCAGTACATGGATCAAATTGAAAAAGTAGCGGGTCCATTAAAACAACAAGGAATTGATAACTATAGTAATGCGATTCAGAAATCTCGTGATCTTGATGTGTATAATGAGTGGACCGTAAAGGCACGTCATGGACTGGGACGGCTCAAGAAGACAGAAACAATAGATGAAGAAGTTATTTTAGATTATTCGCCTTCTGGGATGATTTTATGAAATATTTAAATTTACAAATACTGACCTTGGCAATGATCTTTTTATTTGCGGCATGTTCATCTGCGCCAGTGAAAAATAATGAACCAGGGAAAAAAACAATTGTTGATGAAAATGGTCCTCAGCTAACCCAGGAAGAATCAAAAGAAGTTGCGGTTATGCCGGTAGAGGAAAGTGTCGCTTCGGGTCTTGATAAGAAATTTAAAACAGCGCTCAAGGGACAGCATGAGGATGATATTATTGCCGCAGGGAGTGCCATTCTTGTTCATAAGCCGGATGATGCGTTTGTACTCAATGGCATAGCTCAGTACTATATTCGTTCTGGCTATTATGATATGGCTCGAATTTATATCAATAGAGTTTTAGCAAAAGACGCTCAAGATGCGTCGGCAAATAATGCTCTTGGTGTTATTGCACTTAAAGAAGGTAAGGAGCATGAGGCACAGGTTTTTTTCAAAAAAGCTCTTGCCCGTCATGATAACTTTGGTCCTGCAAATGCAAATCTGGGAACTCTTTATGTGAAGTATGGTGATTTTGATAAGGCGATGCCTCTTTTGAGAAATGCCTATCAGGCAGATAAAAAAAATCAGATGATTGCCAACAACTATGCTGTCTCACTTCGTGGTCTAGGAGAATATGACAAAGCCCTTCAAATTTATAAAGGACTTGAGTCTGGTAATAATAGAATGCAGGTTTTATTAAATGAAGCCATACTTTTGTCTGAATACAAAAAAGATTATAACGCAGCAAAGGATATTTTGAATAAAATAAGATTTGTAAGTACGGACCCAGCAATTTTGAAGAAGGTCAATGCCTTGGCTTCAAAAATGGGAACAACAAAATAGAAGGATCAGCTGAGATGTTCATGTTAAAAAAGTTTGTGCTTATATTGATTATCATTTTTTCTATATCGCTTGTAAAGAATATGGCAAGCGCTGCAGATACAAGTACTAATAAAAAGAGAACAAATATTAATTTTGAAGATCAGCTCATTCGTGGAGAGGTCCAAAAGCCAGAACTTTTTTATATTCTACAAAAAAAGCAATTTAATTTTAGTAAACTTATTAAACTTAGAGAAAACTTTTTACCTGAAATGAAAAAATCGGCAGAAGATGTACCAAGAGGTGTGAAGTGAGTCTTCAAGATAGAGTCTTTATAAGAGTTTTTCGCGGCGATGACTTACAAGAGGTATTTCAGTCGGCTGAGCAACAAATTATTATTGGCCAAGAAGGCGAGGCTCACCTCAAGCTGAAGGGTAATAGTGTATCCGTTGTTCATGCTATGATAGAAAAAAGAGACTCTGGTTTTTACATTTGTGACCTGGGCTCACAATCAGGAACATTTCAAAATGGAAGCCAAGTTTTGGATGCAGCACTTGTTTCGGGAGATGTTATTACCATTGGGGAATACCGTTTAGAGTTTTCAATTGGACTTCCAAAGGTAGCGTCTGCAGAAGGAAAAAAAGAGGAGCTGCCTCGAAAGGTTCCACCACCTATTACATCTATCAAAGAAGAAAAGAAAATACCGGAAAAAAAGACAAAAGTAGATGATCAGCACATCAAAACACAATCTACGTCTGCTCCTGTAGCAAAATCTGTTGCTAAACCGGCCTCTCCATCAGCACAAGCGCAAAAACCCAAAGACCCCCCTCGATTTCATCAAATAGAGGATATTCAATCTTTAGAAGAAGTATCTCAAAAATTTGAAATCCCCCGACACGTAGTTGGCACCTTTGCCCCAAAAAGTGAAGTGGTAAATCTCGATGAATATATTCAGCCATCTAAGGGAACAGTTGTTGAGGTCAGCATTGCGTGGAAGGAGCGTATCCTCAATACCTACCACTTTGACTCTAAGCAGACTGTTACGATTGGAAGTCACCCCAAAAATACTATCGTATTACCAATATTTGATTCGCGAGTTTCCCATCCTCTTATTTATATAGGTTCACAGGTCAAAGTTTTTGTGACATCTGATATGGATGGATCTATTCGTCTGAAGGATCAGACAATCACTATTCATAATATGATATTGGGTGGTCGCTTACAAAGAGAGGGCGCTGGATACGGAATTATTCTTGAGCAAATGAGTCTTGTGAGAATCGATTTGGGTTCAGACGTCTGTGCTTACATACGCTATGTTTCTCCAACACCAAAACCTCTTGCGGCCCCACTTCTCTTTTTGTCTACGAGTGAAATTGCAACGATTCTTGCAACGTTATTATTTTTTGGAATTTTAGGTTTATATTTTACGATATACTCTCCTGAGACTAATTTAGAGCAGAACAAAGAAGATGAAATTCCGAAAAAAGCGGCTTTTGTTTATGATAAACCTAAGCAAAGGCTTGAAGTGAGTGAACCAAAGAGTGCACAAACGACAGCTCAGCCCATTAAAGATTTAGAAAAAGCAAAGAGCCGTGGTGAAGAGGGTAAGGCCTCAGAGGCAATGCCAAACAAATCTCACTCTCAAGTTAAGAAACTGACAACACCTAATCCCGGAACAGGAAAGGGTATCGTGCGAGCCAACGTGAATCAAAAAGCAAAGCCTGATAGCGGAGCTAAGAGTCCTCAACCGGATCCTACAAAAATGGGAATTTTTTCGGCGTTTGGTTCAAAAGGGTTTCAGGATCAACTTTCAAAAACTTATTCTGGAGCTGGTAGTTTAAGTGGAGTTGCTGATAAGGCAACCGGTAGTGGTGGTCAAAATGCTGTGGGTTCTGGTGA